>JBDLIU010000176.1:0-9621 GCA_039714715.1 Bacteroidota bacterium | reverse complement strand
CACTCTAGCCTGTTTGCACAGGAGTTTATAAAAGTAGAGCCTGAAACGGTGGGTATGTCATCTGAAAGATTAGAGTTTTTAACCAATTCTCTTCAGGAATACATAGACAATGGAGAACTATCCGGTTCAGTGGTGTTGGTTGCGAGGCGGGGACAGATCCCTTATTTTAAATCATTTGGGAAAAATGACATAGAAAAAGATATTCCTATGACAGATAATGCTATTTTTCGTATTGCTTCTCAAACAAAGGCAATTGTAAGTGTAGGCGTTATGATACTTCAGGAGGAGGGCAAGTTGCTTATTACTGATCCAGTAGGGAATTATATACCGGCCTTCAAAGAAACTACCGTTGCAGTTGCAAAAGGCGATGGTAAGTATGAAATTGAAAAAGCCAGGCGACAAATTACTATTCGAGATTTACTTACCCATACTGCAGGAATTGGATACGGTTATGGAGTGGCTAGTGATCTTTGGAAGGAAGCTGGAATTCAGGGCTGGTACTTTGCAGACCAGGAGGAGCCAATACAAGCCACAGTATCTAGAATGGCGAGTTTGCCATTTGTGGCTCAACCGGGAGAAAAATTTGTGTATGGTTACAATACAGATATTCTTGGGGCATTAATTGAAGTAGTATCAGGAGAGACATTAGACACGTTTCTTAAAACTCGAATACTTGATCCTTTAGGCATGAGTGATACCCATTTTTACCTACCCAAGAAGAAAAGCAACCGGCTTGCAGTAGTTTACTCCTCAACAAAGGATGGAATTGAACGAGCCCCAGATTCGGGAAGTGTAGGGCAGGGGGCCTATGTGAAAGGGCCACGTAAGAGTTTCTCAGGGGGTGCAGGTTATCTAAGCACAGCGAAAGATTACGCCATTTTCCTGCAAATGATGCTTAATGGTGGGGAATTTAATGAAAAGAGAATAATTTCCCCCAAAACAGTAGAACTAATGACAGTTAACCACCTGGGAGAGGTCGATTTCCCATGGTCGAATGGAACAGGATTTGGATTAGGATTATCAGTTCTGGAAGATTTAGGATTAAGAGGCACATTGGGTTCAGAAGGAGAATTTGGATGGGGTGGGGCCTATCATTCTACGTACTGGGTAGATCCTGAAGAGGAACTTGTGGTTGTATATTTCACACAATTGATACCTGCAAAAGGAGTTGATGATCATGGTAAACTGAGGGCGTTGGTTTACCAGGCATTGGTTGATTAATTAAAGAATTTTATGCTGATTTATATTAAATTTTAGATGAAATACACAAAACTAGGCTCAAAGGGCCCTGAAATATCAACAGTAGGATTTGGCGCATGGGGGATCAGCGGTCGTGATTGGGGAACGACAGATGATGAAGCATCACGAAAAGCTATCCATGCAGCTTTAGATACCGGGGTAAATTTTATTGATACAGCCGATGTATATGGATTTGGCCATTCCGAAGAGCTTGTAAGGGAGGTGCTGGATGAAAGACCTGATAAGGACAAGATTGTTATTGCTTCTAAAGCAGGCAATAACTTTTATCCATACATAGGACAAGATCATGAAATTACTCCAGCTAATAATGATTATTCGGTACAGCATTTGGAGTTTGCTGTAGAGCAAAGCCTGAAGCGACTAAATGTTGAGGCATTGGATATTCTACAGCTTCACAGTCCGGGCTTGGATATCCTTGACAAAGAGGAGCCCTGGGCTGCCCTGGAAAGGTTGAAAAAGGCTGGCAAGATAAAACATGCGGGTTGGAGTGTCCAGTCATTCAAAGAAACCGAGCAGGCGTATATCCTTGAAAAGCACCACGAATTAATTGATGTGATCCAGGTGAGGTATAATCTTCTGGAAAGAGAAGCTGAAGATGTACTTTTTCCAATGGCATTGAAATATGGAACAGGTGTTATTGTACGTATTCCAATACTGTTTGGATTATTAGCCGGGAAGTTTAACAGGCAAAGTATTTTTGGCGAAAATGATCACCGCAGGTTTAATCTTTCTTCAGAGAAACTGGAGGAATATTTGAATGGATTGGAGGGCTATCAAAAGGTTTTTGATGCGTACAACAACCATAGCATGGCACAACTAAGCCTCAGGTTTTGCATTTCTCACCCGGCAGCCCATGTGGTGATACCCGGAGGTAAAACAGTTCAACAGGTACAGGAAAATGCTGTGGCATCTGATTTGGACTTTATTCCATTTGAAGTGTTTAGTAAATAAAATCTAGTCGAATTTATTAATTACTGTAATACCCCTTGATTTGAATTCATCCATCTTAATAAGGTGTTCGATACCAGTTTGTAAATCAACCAGGTGAGCAATCATTTTTTCAGGATGTAGTTTGCCTTTTTTAATGAGTTCAAAAATCTTTGGATACTGATGTGCCTGCATGCCATGGCTGCCGTAAATTTCCAATTCATTGGCAATTACATCTCCCATGGGAATTGGGGGATCGGTGTGCTTCCCGGCTACAAGTCCAACCTGTACGTGTCGGCCGCGTTTGCGAAGGTTTTTAATTGAATTGTAAGCTGTTTCTTTCGAGCCAAGAGCATCAATTGAGAGATGAACACCACCAGAGCTGACAGATTTAATATTTTCAATAAGTGTAGAGGTCTTCCTTGCGTTGATAATCACTTTAGCACCTAATTCTTTGGCCAATCTTAGGTTATCATCATTAATGTCAATACCAATTACATTGGCACCCATAGCCTTAGCGATCATGATGGCCGATAATCCTACACCACCACAACCATGCACTGCCACCCATTCGTTAGGTTTTACTTTTCCCTGGTGAATAATGGCCCTGAATGAGGTGATAAAACGGCAACCGAGACTGGCGGCAGTTTCAAAAGTCATCTTATCCGGAAGTCTGACAAGGTTATTTTCAGCATAGTTGATGGCCACGTATTCAGCAAAAGAACCCCAATGGGTAAATCCCGGTTGAAACTGGTAGTCACAAACCTGTTCATTACCGGTACTGCATTGCTCACACTTTCCACACCCGCAAACAAAAGGAAGTGTTACCCTGTCACCAACTTTCCACTTTCTAACCTCCTTACCAACCTCAACGATTGTACCTGCCAGCTCATGTCCGGGAACATGCGGTAGCGTAATATCCGGATCGTGTCCCATCCAGCCGTGCCAGTCGCTACGGCAGATGCCTGTGGCTTTAACCTTAATCACAACGCCATTGACAGTGGGTATTGGATCAGGAACGTTTTCAATAATAATAGCCCCTTTAAATTTGTGATAGACCGCTGCTCTCATAAATTGAATGTTTAAATTGAAATTTAATTAAGTTTACATAAAAAGCATCATGAAAATATATCATTTCATTGCTGTAATTATAGTATCGGTATTTACCGGATGTCAGCAATCAAGAGAAGAGCCCCAACATCCTAATATTTTATTCATATCGATTGATGACCTTCGCCCTGACCTGGGTGTTTATGGGAATGAAGATATCATTACGCCTAATATTGACAAATTCGCATCAGAAGGGGTAACATTTTTAAGAACTTATAGTCAGGCGGCTGTTTGTGCGCCATCCAGGGCTAGCTTAATGACTGGGCTGAGACCTGATTCTACACGAGTTTGGCATTTAGGAGATAAGTTCAGACAGATAAATCCTGCTACGGTTACAATGCCGCAGTACTTTCACAAGTATGGTTATCATACAGTTTCAATTGGTAAAATATTCCACAACTACATGCCTGATTCCATTTCGTGGGATGAACCGGATTTACGTCCTCCGCAATACAGTGCTCCCGAGATGTGGTTTAGAGATGGTGAGACATTCTATATTTCAGATTCGATAAGTGAGCTGCAAGCCATCAGAAGAGAAGAAATAATAGCCCAAAGACCCAACGCCTATGCCGATGGCTGGAATACAGGACCTGCCTGGGAGATGGCCGATGTACATGATACGGCTTATTATGATGGTGCTCAAACTGAATTGGCCATTCGTACCCTAAAAAGGCTAAAGGATAAAAAGCAGCCTTTTTACTTAGGGATGGGATACTTCAGGCCTCATTTACCATTTACAGCACCAAAGAAATATTGGGATCTTTATACCGAGGATAGTATTAAACTGGCCACAAATCCTTTTGTGCCGGAAAATACCGAAGTATATACCATGAACTCGATGTATGAGTTGCGCCATTACGATCATTTCAATCATATTGGACATCCAACCTCGGATTATACTATTCCTGATGATACGGCCAGAATATTAAAACAAGGTTATTATGCCAGCGTGAGTTATGTGGATGCCCAGGTAGGTAGATTATTAGCCAGTTTAGAGGAGCTTGGCTTATCTGAAAATACCATCGTAGTGATTTGGGGTGACCATGGCTGGAAGCTTGGAGAACATAATAGTTGGGGGAAAATGACTAACTATGACATTGATACGCATGTGCCGTTAATTATTAAAGCTCCGGGTGTTGGACAGAAAGGCATTAAAACGCAACGACTTACTGAACTAGTAGATATTTTTCCAACCCTCACTGAACTCGCTGGAGTAGAAGTAGCAGGTTATTTTCAGGGCACAAGTCTGAAGCCATTGATGGAGAATCCTGATCGGGAATGGAAACCGGCAGTTTTCAGTCAGTTTCACAGAAGGCCAAAGGTTACTCCGGATGGCGGTCGGTACATGGGTTATTCCATAACTACTGACAGATACCACCTGGTGGAGTGGAGAACCTGGGATAATGTAAAGGGAGAAGCTGGTGATATTGTTGATTATGAGCTGTACGACCTACAGGAGGATAGTGATGAAAATGTAAATATTTTCGATCAGGCGGATGAGAGTCTTAAAGAAAAGCTTACGAAGCAACTACATAAAGGTTGGCGAGCAGCCGTACCACCCATTTAATTACAATTTGATATTTGGGTTTTGTAATTTGTAATTTACAAATCACCACGTGTATTCCGGTGGCTGAATATTATTTATTCGGATGTAAAGGTTTGATTTAGCCCTGTGATTAGCCATATGGTCCTGTACATAAAAAAAAGCAAACGCACGACTTACGGTATTACCACTATGGTACATTACACAGGTTTCGTCCAGTTGTTTCTGCTCTATTGAATAAATTACTTCAGTTACATAATCAAAGCCTTCTTCAACGTATTTGATGATTTCTTCTTTGGTCATTTTAGAAGCGTCAGGCGTATTGGGCTTTACATCCATTCCCTGTACATATCGTTGTGTTAGTAATTCCACGGTATGTCCAATATGCACCATTTGTTCAGCAAAAGTCTTACTAACTTCGGTTGGTTTATAGGAGTATAATTCAGAAGGCATTGCTTTGGCTACATCAAGGCATTGTTCGCGAGCTTCGAGCCAAACCGGCAGGTACATTTTTGTGAAATCTGTTTTAGGTTTTTGGGCTAAAGAATTAATAGAGATTAGTAATGAGATTAAGATGAGTGTGATAGGTTTCATAGTAGAAATGTTATAGAACTTAATCTATAATAATAAGGAATTCTTATGAGATTAATCTGTTTTGCCTGGAGCAGGGCTGTTGTAGAGTGGTATTACTTACGTATCTCTTTTACAATCTCAAGCGTTTCTTTTACCTTTTGGGTGAGAGCTTCGTAGTTAATGTTACCATCTTTGTCCTTAACAAAAAGCTTTGATCCCATGCCCACACAGTGAGCTCCAGCACTAAACCAAGCTGTTAAATTCTCTTCTGTTGGTTCAACCCCACCAGTTGGCATTATGCTGGTCCAGGGGAATGGTCCTTTAACAGCCTTGATAAAGGACGGTCCACCCACCTGAGAACCCGGGAATATCTTAACCACTTCTGCACCAAGCTCTTCAGCATTGGATATTTCGGTAAGTGACCCGCATCCTGGTGACCAGGCAATTTTTCTCCTGTTGCATACTTTGGCCATTTCCGGATTGAGGATGGGTGAAACAATGAAATTTGTCCCCAATTGGATATATAGGGCGGCAGTGGGAGCATCAACTACCGAACCAACACCAAGGATCAATTCAGGTGTTTCTTTAGCAGCAAACTTATTTAGTTCCGCGAACACCTCATGAGCAAAATCACCACGATTGGTAAACTCAAACACCCTGATGCCTCCATCGTAGCAGGCTTTTACTACCTTTTTACAGACTTCAATATCCTGATGATAAAAAACAGGAACAATGCCTGTTTCCTTCATCTTTAGTGCCACTTCAATTCTTGTAAATTTTGCCATGCTTATTTATTTAATTCTATCTTGCTACCCTGCCAGAAGCATCACCGCTCATCAGTTTTTCAACCTCGGCAACAGTAACAAGGTTAGCATCCCCTTCAATTGTATGCTTAAGTGCAGAAGCCGCTACTGCAAAATCTAATGCTTTTTGATCATCGTCCGGGTAAGTCAGAAGGCCATAGATTAAACCTCCCATAAATGAATCTCCACCACCCACTCTGTCAACAATATGTGTTATTTGGTATTCTCTGGATTTATACATTGTGTCATTTGAATATAACACCCCTGCCCACGTATTGTGCGATGCAGAAATAGATCCTCGTAAAGTAGTGATAACTTTTTTGGCTTTTGGGAATTTTTTCATCATCTGTTTGCAAACAGAAAGGAAAGCTTCTGCTTTTACTGCCTCTCCCTGGGTGGTAATATCCAGTCCTTCAGGTTTAATACCAAAGTGTTTTTCAGCATCTTCTTCGTTACCCAGAATGATATCGCAATAGGAAGTAAGTTCTGTCATTATTTCTTCGGAGTCGACTCCGTATTTCCATAATTTGGCACGGTAGTTTAAGTCTGTTGAAATGGTAATGCCCAGTTCATCTGCCACTTTTACTGCTTCGAGGCAGGCATCAGCAGCTCCCTGAGAAATAGCAGGCGTTATACCTGTCCAGTGAAACCAGCCAACACCTTCAAATACTTTATGCCAGTCAATCATTCCGGGTTTAATCTCTGCTATTGCAGAATGTGCCCGATCGTAAATCACCTTGCTGCCCCGGCTTACTGCCCCGGTTTCCAGGAAGTAGATACCAAGCCTATCGCCTCCCCATATAATTTCTTCTGTTCCCACTCCTCGCTTCCTCATTTCCATCATGGCAGCTTCACCAATATCGTTTTTGGGCAGACGTGTAACGAATTCAACAGGAATGTCATAGTTAGCCAATGATACGGCCACATTCGATTCACCTCCACCATAAATTATATCAAATGAGTTGGCTTGAGAAAACCTTTGGTATCCTGGGGTAGAAAGCCTGAGCATTATCTCACCAAATGTTACTACTTTTTTCATGACTTGATAGTCTTTTTCGGTTATAGTTATAAAATTACTGTAATTCCATTACTCTTTCCATGACTAACAATTAGTTATGCCATATTTAGTTTGGGTGATTACCTGAGCGCTTCGTTTAATTATACTTAATTGCACAATGATTCCTTGATCAAAATTAATCTATTATTATCAAAATAAAACAAACGATTGCATATTTATTTGCCAAAATATAAGTTAGGATAATAAGTAAAGCATGTAAATATATAAATAAAACAAGTAATAATAGGAATATAAATATATGATTAAATGTTGTTTATGTAAAATATGCACAAACGTTTGCATAAAATAATTTCAGTTTATAGTTTAGTGTTGAATTAATGTCCAAACTATTAAGTTAATCATAACAATAAATGATGTAAATTATGAGTAAAGTTCTCCAAGCAACCAAATTTTTCATATTTGTTTGGCTAACTCTTATTGTATCCGGTGTTTATGCGCAGGATTACCAAATTAAGGGTAAGGTTACAGATGTGGAAAGTGGTTTAGGTTTACCGGGTGTCAATGTTGTTGTAAAAGACGCTGAAGGTAATATAGGCACTGTTACAGATATTGATGGAGCCTATTCGTTGTCTGTTCCTTCAGGAGCAGATGTGCTAATCTTTTCTTATGTAGGATTTATAACCCAGGAAATCCAAATCTCCGGCCGTTCTGTCATTGATATTATAATGGAAGAGGATATTGAACAACTTGGTGAGGTGGTAGTAACTGCCTTAGGAATTACTCGAGAAAAAGAATCCTTAGGATATGCTGTTTCTGACGTTTCAGGAGATGAACTGGCGGAAGTAAAATCATTAAATGCAGTAAACGCATTGTCTGGTAAAGTTGCCGGTGTAGATATCCAGCAGGGTAACACAGGTATTGGCGGGTCTTCAAAAGTTACTATTCGTGGAAATTCGAAAATCACAGGTTCTAATCAGCCTCTTTATGTGATTGATGGAGTGCCAATGGATAATGCTTCTATGGGGCAGGCAGGTGAATGGGGAGGACAAGATTTAGGTGATGGTATTTCTTCTATTAATCCTGATGATATAGAAACCATATCGGTTCTTAAAGGTCCGGCTGCAGCGGCATTATATGGTACAAGAGCCAGCAATGGTGTAATTCTAATTACAACAAAGTCATGGAATGAGAAAGATGGGACTAAGTTTAATGTTGACTTCACATCTAACATGACCATTGATAATATTGTAGGGCATTATGATGATATACAATATATTTATGGACAAGGGATTAACACACCTCCCAGGGATATAAGTGATGCCTTATACCTGCAATCCTGGGGTGACAAGCTGGACCCAAACCTCGAATTTATTACGTTCGATGGGCAATATCGTGATTATGGTATAAAGCCAAATCATATTGGATCTTTTTTTAGAACCGGAGCCGCACTCCAAAATACGGTTTCTCTTTCAGGTGGTAATAAGGATGCTAGCTTCAGATTTTCTATAGGTGATACTAAGATGAATGATATTGTTCAAAATAGTGGCTTACATAGAAATAGTTTCAGTTTAAGGGGTACCATGAAAATGTGGGATAGATTAATGGTTGATACTAAAGCTACTTATGTTAGAGAAGATATAGATAACAGACCATATCTGGGATATTCAGGAGCGAATGTAGCTCTGGCATTAATGGCTTTACCGGCCAATTTCGATCAGCATTGGCTCGAAGAATCCAAAACAGATGAAAACGGAAATTATATTCCCTGGCATTCTCAATCAAGAATTACGAACCCATACTATTCTCTTTATGATATGGTTAACAACTCTAAGAAGAACAGGGTAATGGGATATACATCATTAAATTATGAATTTACAGACTGGTTAACCCTGCGTGTTAAATCAGGTATAGATACATATTCGTATTTGTTTTATGATTATTCTCCTATTTCAACCCCTACGCGAGAAAGTGGAGAAATGAGGGAGTTAAACTCAAGGACCACCGAAATTAATTCAGAATTTTTATTAACGGCAAGTAAGCAGCTTAATGAAGACTGGTATGCCTCCGGTAGTGTTGGTGGTAATATTATGAAGTTTGAAAGTAAGACAATTGATATTTTAGCTCAAGGGCAGGTTTCAGCCGGGCTGATTACCATTAACAATTACGGAGACTTTAATATTCAAAACAAAATTCCTCGCAAGCAGATTAATTCACTTTATGCATTTGCAAATGTTGGATATAAGGATTATTTGTTTGCAGATGTAACGGCTCGTAATGACTGGTCTTCTACATTGCCGGTTGATAATAATTCATACTTCTATCCTTCCATAACTACTGCTTTTGTATTTACACAGGCATTTGATATTAGATCAAACATTTTATCTTAT
>JBDLIU010000175.1:0-9634 GCA_039714715.1 Bacteroidota bacterium | reverse complement strand
AACAGGCCTCGGTTGAGGAGCGCCAGCATCGTTTTGATGATATGGTTAAGATCGCACTACAGCTAGTATAAAAATCTCACAAAGAAATTTAGTATGCATGCATACTAAATTGATAAATTTCTTATATTTATTGCGTAGATATTTTGGGGTGAAAATAAAAAAAGCCTCCGTCTACTGATGGAAGCTTTTTATGTGGTGATAGGTGGATTCGAACCACCGACTCACGGATTTTCAGTCCGATGCTCTACCAACTGAGCTATATCACCTCCTTAATTGGAGGTGCAAAGTAAAATGATTTACTTTTTATAGCCAAAGTATAGACTAAAAAAACATTCATAAATGGCGTACTTACAACAGTTTTTATTCCTTTTAGTACTGGCTGTCGCTACATTTCTGCTTTACAAGAGGGTTTTATTCATAAAAAAGAGCATCCGGCTTGGTAAGGATGAGGTAATCAATGATAATAAACCGGCCAGGTGGCGCAACATGATTCTGGTTGCGTTCGGACAAAATAAGATGTTTAAAAATTTCATCCCAGCCATTCTGCATCTATTTGTTTATGCCGGGTTTATTCTGATTAACATTGAAGTCCTGGAAATAATAATAGATGGGCTTACCGGAACACACAGGGTATTCGCACCATTCCTGGGATCATTCTATGGCTTCCTGATCAACTTCTTTGAGTTGTTATCTGTGCTGGTGTTGATTTCAGTTATAATATTCCTTTTCAGAAGAAATATTATCAAGGTGGCACGCTTTCACAAACCGGAAATGACCCGTTGGCCTTTCCTTGACGCCAACATAATTCTTCTCACAGAAACTGTATTGGTACTGGCAATCCTCAGTATGAATGCTACCGATCAGATATTACAAAACATGGGTAGTGAACATTATATTGAAACAGGTTCACTCTTCTTCAGTTCGTTGCTCATGCCCGTTTACAATGGATTCTCAGAATCAACACTGATAATACTCGAAAGATTTTTCTGGTGGTTGCATATGGTAGGCATTTTGGCTTTTGCCGTTTATGTTACCTACTCAAAGCATCTGCAT
This sequence comes from Bacteroidota bacterium, assembly GCA_039714715.1. GTDB lineage: Bacteria > Bacteroidota > Bacteroidia > Cytophagales > Cyclobacteriaceae > S012-113. Next base: position 8,581 of record JBDLIU010000175.1, on the reverse strand, counting down.
ATTTTTCTGGCATTCCCTAACACCTGGTATGCCAGCCTGAAATCCCGAGGAGAAATAACCAATATGGATAGTGTTACGGCCGAGGTTCAAATGATGCTGGGCATGCAACCTGCTGATCAGGCACCTCCTCCGGAAGAGATAGGTCGGTTTGGTGCCAAAGACATTAATGATCTTTCATGGAAGAATATTATGGATGCTTTTAGTTGTACAGAATGTGGCAGGTGTACAGCAGAGTGCCCGGCCAACCAAACCGGCAAGAAGCTTTCACCAAGGAAGATTATGATGGATACCCGGGACAGGGCCGAAGAAGTAACAAGAAGCTTACTGAAAGGAGGCAAAGGGCTGGAAGATAGCAAATTCCTTCTTGATGACTATATCTCAAGGGAAGAATTAAATGCCTGTACCACTTGTAATGCATGTGTTGAGGCTTGCCCGGTTATGATTGATCCGCTTGCTATTATAATTGATCTAAGACGATTTATTGTAATGGAAGAAAGTGGGGCTCCCATGGATTGGAACTCTATGTTCCAGAATATTGAAACCAGTTTTGCACCATGGAAATTTGCACCTACCGATCGATTTAAATGGGCTGATGACCTAAAGGTTACTGAATAATTATTTTAAGTTTATAAAGAGAATAGAAATGCCTGATAAAATATATAATGTACCAACGATGGCCGAGATGGCCGCTAAAGGAGAATCACCTGAGATCTTATTCTGGGTTGGTTGTGCCGGATCTTTTGACGATCGTTATAAATCTGTAACCCGTGCATTTGTTAAAATACTGAATGAAGTCGGAATTTCATTCGCTGTGCTTGGTGAAGAAGAAACCTGCACCGGTGATCCTGCCAGACGAGCAGGTAATGAGTTCTTATTCCAGATGCAGGCAACTGCCAATATCCAGGTATTGAATGGCTACAATATAAAAAAAATTATCACTGCCTGTCCACATTGTTTTAATACCATAAAAAATGAATACCCTGCTCTTGGTGGTAATTATGAGGTAATACATCATTCAACATTTCTTCAGCAACTGATTGATGAAGGGAAAATTAAGCTCGAGGGTGGGGGTGAATTTAAAGGCAAAAAAATCACCTATCACGACTCTTGCTACCTGGGAAGAATCAATAATATTTACGAAGCCCCACGGTCCTTATTGAAAGCCCTTGATGCAGACCTTGTTGAAATGAATCGTAATAAAAGCAATGGCCTATGCTGTGGTGCCGGAGGTGCACAAATGTTCAAAGAAGCAGAACCAGGGGATAAAGAAATATTTGTTGAAAGAACTGATGACGTACTTGAATCAGGTGCAGAAGTTGTGGCATCGGCATGTCCCTTTTGTATGACGATGCTTGAAGATGGCATTAAAAATGAAAACAAGGAAGCTGAAATTAAGGTGTTAGACCTCGCTGAGCTTGTTGCGAAAAACGAAGGATTATAAATATTCTTACCTACATAGGTTAGGCAAATTGTATATTTGTTGCTTATTAAATGAACAATTTTGCTCATTTGGCGTTATTGTTTGAGCAAGAGTATTGGTTATGTTAGTATCAATAAATGATTTACCTGATTCTGCCAGAGTCTGGATTTACCAGGCTAATAAAGATCTAAATGCTGATCAAAAAGTTTTTGTTGAAAAACAATCGGCAAATTTTTGTAAACAATGGACCGCACATGGTGCTGATTTAAAAGCATCATTCCAGGTGGTCAACGACCGGTTTTTAATCCTGGCTAATGATGAAGAACAAAATGTTGCTTCGGGCTGTTCAATCGATACCTCTGTTCATTTTGTTACAGCCCTTGGCCTGGAGCTTGACCTGGATTTTCTGGATAGAGAACAGGTTGGTTTTTTAGTAGACAAAAATATACTCAGTATAAATTTAGGTGAATTAAAAGAAGAAATTGAGCAGGGGAATATTAAACCTTCGTCAATTACATTTAATTTGCAAGCAAAGCATATTGCTGATTTTAGGGAGAAATGGTTAATTCCTGCGAAAGAAACCTGGATGAAAAGGTATTTTAAATGAAAAAGATCTGGATCATAGCATTGTTAATTATTCCGATGGGTGTAGCAGCCCAGCTAAAGAAGGCAAACAAAAAAGCCACTAAGGGTGAGTATGAAGTTGCCATTGCACGCTACGAAAAAATAAAAGATAATCCAAAATATGCACCTGAAGCTAACTTTAAAATTGCAGAAGCCTATCGATTAACAAACCGCATAAAGGAAGCAAAACCCTATTACGAAGCAGCCATTAAAAATGGATATAAAGGAGAGGAAGCTTTCTTTTACCTGGCATATGCTTTGAAAGCAAATGGTGATTATACCGGGGCTGAAGCTCAACTAAAACGATATCAGAATATTGCCAGAAATGAAGAATTAAGAGCCAGGGCAGAGCAGGAATTGGACAACCTGGTTGAGATTATATTGCTTGATGAAAAAGAGACCTACTATACTGTAAGAAACCTTTCGATCCTAAATACTTCAGCTGCTGAATATTCTCCGGTTTATAAAGACAGTGAGCTCTTTTTTACCAGCAACAGGTTTGGTGGCAAAACATATAAAGCTACAGGAACAGGTTTTACACACATTTATCGAGCTAAAACCAAGGGAGCAAGAGTTGATACAACGACCATAAAGCCACTTGGAGAACTATTAAATACTCCAAACGCAAATGATGGTACACTTACTTTCTCTCCGGATGGCCGTACATTGGTTTTCGCCAAAGGAAATACAGGTAAAAGAAAAGGCACAGCTGATGTAAACCTGTACGTATCACGATATAGAAACCGTGAGTGGAGTGAACCCCGTATGTTGCCAATCAGTAAGCCTGACACCTGGGATTCTTCACCTTGCTTCAGTCGTGATGGAAGAACAATATATTTTGCCTCCCTACGTGATGACCCAGATGCACAAGGGGGTATTGATCTGTATACAGCAAGAATGGACAGAAGAGGCAGGTTTGGAAATGTGAAGAATCTGGGTTCTGAGATAAATACCCCGGGTGATGATATGTTCCCTTACATTTCCAATGATGGTCATCTGTATTTTTCATCTACAGGTCATCCCGGATTTGGCGGATTGGACTTGTTTGTAGCCAAGAGAAAGGGTGGCGAAGTAAATATTGAAAACCTGGGTAAACCAATTAACTCGCCAAGCGATGATTTCGGACTAAATCTCTTTAAAGCAGACCGTGGATTCTTTTCATCTAACAGACCGGAGGGTAAAGGTGATGATGATTTATGGACATTTGTTAACGATGATCCCAATCTAAAGACTGCCAACTATTTCCTTGCGGGCACAACCATGTCGCATGACGAAAATGAAGAACCTTACGTCTTGTCCAATGTAAGAGTTATGCTTATCGACTTCCAGCAGAACATTCTTGATGAGATGATAACTGATTCAGAAGGACGATTCAATTTCAGGGTTTATGAAAATGAGAACTATGAGCTCATGGCCGAGAAGCAGGGAAAAGATGCAAGTAATTTTTATGTTACAAGGTTGCATTACTCAACCATTGGCAGATCCGTACCCCAGGAAGAACTAACTGAGTTGGTTACAGATATAACATTTGACACGCTCATGTATCTTGACCAGATAATCATTGAGAAAGCCATTGTTCTTGAAAATATCTATTATGAATTTGCTAAATGGGATATCACCCCTGTGGCAGCACAGGAGTTAGATCGTTTAGTCGAAATTTTAGTTGATAACCCTGAAATAAGTATAGAGTTAAGCTCACATACTGATAGTGTGGATACTGAAGCTTATAATGTGAGATTATCACAACGCAGAGCAGAAAGTGCTGTTAGCTACATCATCCAGGCAGGGATATCTCCTACAAGAATTACCGCCAGAGGTTATGGAGAATCTCAACCCATTGCCCCAAACACTAATCCTGATGGCACCGATAATCCTGAAGGCAGGGCAAAAAACAGGAGAACAGAATTCAAGGTAGTTAAGATCAACAAAAAGAAGGGAAGCGGGGAAGACGAATTTGATGAAGACAAGTACTTTGATGATGGACAACCCTGATTTGTGATGTCAGACGGCAAACGTCAAATGCATGATGTTTGTATTTAGGATTATATGAAAATTTAATGAGATGTAATAATCTTCGGACTTCGGTCTTCAGACTTCTTGCACTGAGCGTTAACATTGAGCGAAGTCGAAATGAAGCCGAAGTGCAGTCTTCTTACTATTTTTGCTCCCATGAGTAACCGGTACATGAAGCGGGGTGTATCCGCTGATAAAGAAGACGTACACAAAGCAATCAGCAAGGTGGATAAAGGCCTTTACCCCGGGGCCTTCTGTAAAATTGTTGAAGATCACCTCGGTATGGACAGCAATTTCTGTACGGTTATGCATGCAGATGGAGCAGGCACAAAATCTTCGCTAGCCTACCTGTACTGGAAAGAAACAGGCGACCTGTCGGTATGGAAAGGCATTGCCCAGGATGCTATTGTGATGAATACCGATGACCTGCTTTGTGTTGGAGCTACCGATAACATCTTGCTTTCCTCAACCATTGGCCGAAATAAGAATCTAATTCCCGGTGAGGTAATAGGTGCTTTAATCAATGGCACTGAAGAGGTGCTGGAGATGCTCAGGTCGTACGGGATGAATATTGTCTCCACTGGTGGTGAAACCGCTGACCTGGGAGACCTGGTAAGAACAGTTGTGGTTGACAGCACGGTTACTGCCAGGATGAATCGTGATGATGTAATCTCGAATGATAACATCAAACCCGGAGATGTAATTGTTGGGCTGGCTTCTTATGGACAGGCCAGCTACGAAGACAGATACAATGGAGGCATGGGTAGCAACGGCCTCACTTCGGCCCGGCATGATGTATTTGATCATAGTTACGCTGCAAAATATCCGGAAACGTATGATAAGGATGTTCCTGAAGACCTTGTTTACAGTGGCAGGTACAAAGTAGAGGATAGAATTCCCGATGTGCCGATTAATGTTGGACAACTTGTATTATCTCCTACTCGTACTTATGCACCAATCATTGCATCAATATTTAAAGAATTAAGGAATAAGATTCATGGTATGGTGCATTGTAGTGGTGGGGCACAAACTAAGATTCTACACTTTGTTGATAAGCTTCATATTGTGAAAGACAATATGTTTGAAGTACCTCCACTTTTCAAACTAATTCAACAAGAAAGTAATACCGATTGGCAGGAGATGTACAAGGTATTTAACATGGGGCACAGGATGGAAATCTACCTGCCTGAAGAATATGCACAAACCATTATTGATATTTCTAAATCATTTGGTGTAGATGCTCAGGTCATTGGTCGTGTGGAGGCTTCTGATAAGAAGAAGCTTACGATCAATAGTGAGTATGGCAGGTTTAGTTATTGACTTTTCCCTTCTGTTTTGTCATGTTGAATGCCGATTTTAATCGGTGCGAAACATCTTTACCATAAAGCAAGGTGCTAAGAATTAAACAGGATTCTTTCTTTGGTATAAAGATTCCTCTTTCAGCTAAAGCTGAACTCGTAATGACACAAAAAGGGTGAACAATCTTCTTGTTTGGTACTAATTATCAGCTTTTTGTGCCAACAACAATTCCCTAAACGCCTTTAACGAAGGCTGATACTGGTCTCTTTCAGAGGTAAGAATTTGTTCTGATGGAATCTGCCAGTCGATATTTAAATCAGGGTCATCAAATTTCAACCCGGATTCTGAATCCTTGAAATAATAATTATCAGCCTTGTAATGGATAATTGCTGTTTCTGATAACACCGCAAAACCATGGGCAAAACCACGGGGGATAAATAGTTGTGTTTTGTTTTCTGCTGAAAGGTTAATGGCAAAATGCTTACCGAAAGTTGGGGATTCTACCCTGCCATCTACAACCACATCCAGGATTTCACCCTCCAAAGCACGTACAAGCTTTGCCTGCGCATATTCACCTAATTGAAGATGTAATCCTCTTAATACTCCGTATTTAGATTTAGATTGATTGTCCTGTACAAAATTCGGGGCGTAGCCTATCTCCTTTTCAAGACTCCTTAAATTAAAACTTTCATAGAAATAGCCCCTCTCATCCTCAATCACACGAGGCTCAATTATGTAACAATCCTTTAAAGGTGATTCTTTTACCGTCATCCAACCAATCCTTTTAAATAAACACCATAACCACTTTTTGCCAGCGGTTCTGCTAACTTGAGAAGTTGTTCTTTATTAATGTAGCCCATTTTGTAGGCAGATTCTTCAATACTTCCAATCTTTTGTCCTTGCCGTTCTTCGATCACCCTCACAAATTCTCCTGCCTGCATTAACGAGGTAAATGTGCCAGTATCGAGCCATGCAGTTCCACGGTGCAGAACACCAACGCTCAACCTTTCTTGTTTAAGGTACTCCCTGTTTACATCGGTAATTTCGAGCTCCCCTCGTGCACTTGGTTCGATGTTCTTTGCAATTTCAACAATATCGTTATCATAGAAATACAAACCCGGAACGGCATAGTTTGATTTAGGCTTTAAAGGCTTCTCCTCAATGGAAATTGCTTGCCCTGCATCATCAAACTCAACAACGCCATAGCGTTCGGGATCCGACACATGGTAAGCAAAGACCACTCCACCATCCGGATCATTATGATTTTGCAGAGACTCAGATAATCCTACACCGTAAAAAATGTTATCTCCCAGTATCAATGCTACTTTATCGTCTCCAATAAATTCTTCCCCTATCAGAAATGCCTGGGCCAGCCCTTCCGGTTTTTCCTGTACTGCATATGAGAAATTGCACCCCAGTGATTTACCGTCACCAAGGAGTTTTTCAAAATTAGGCAGATCTTCCGGAGTGGAAATGACAAGAATATCCTTTATCCCTGCCAGCATCAAAGTTGACAGGGGATAATAAATCATGGGCTTATCAAAAATCGGCATAAGCTGTTTACTTACAGCAAGTGTAAGTGGGTGTAAACGTGTACCAGCGCCACCGGCTAATATTATTCCTTTCATAGTTTCATATTATGCTTACAAATATAGGTTTTGTCATCATTTTTGCTTCCTGACGGTCAAAAATAACGCCAAAACCTTAAATCTATTTTCTTTTATACCACGGACTGAAGTCCGTGGCTGGTTTATTGATCAATTAGAATTGAATATTAATCACTCTCTTCTAAATCTTGATTTTCTTAAGGCTTTTATGGCATCTCTTATGGTCATATAAGGAATCCCTCTTGCATGATTTGTCTTGCTGATTTTATATAGTGTCCTCCAATGGTAAAATAACACCCTATACCCTTCTCTTAACGAAAATCCTGGTGAATAAATATGTGCCGGCTCTGATGCAGCGCCATTTAATTCCAGTATTTTAAACTCACCACGATATAGAGAATCCATATTCTCACAACGAAGGTCAAACCGGCCGTAGTAATAGCCTTCAATTTCTTCACTTATATTATCAAACAGTCTTATCAGTTCCTTTGATATCAAATGATTGCCATCAAGAAACGTAGTGCCTCGTACATGATTTCCTATAGGTTCCAGCCTAACTACTTCATCTCTTTCGGGCACTCGAATCAAATCAACCGCAGAACTTGCTTTCAACCTTTTTACCTGCAAGCGAGCCCTTTCATTTTTAAGCATTAGCTGCTCAATAGTTGATTCCCCATCTCCCGCAACTTTTAAGAATCCTTTCTCCACAATCGAACTAATTACTCCCTGGGACTCTTCGGGTATCCTGTAGTAGAATACTCCCAGTTCTATTGGTTGATCAATATATTCCTGAATAATTACATTGCCGAAAACATTCGAAAGATATTTTTTTAGTGCTGTTTCATTTTGTATCAGCTCAACCTTGTATCCTCTTTCTCCAATATCAGGCTTAACAATAACAGGGAACCTAAGATTGTTTTGCTGTAGTTCAAGCATAATTTTCTCCAAAGGAGTACTTGAATCGGCTAGTAAACTAAGAGGCAAGTATTTCTCCGGTATCTTTTGGAGGATCTTCATCTTAGAGGCACCAATTATACCACCATAATCAAATCCCGGGTTAACTGCACTTATGTACAGGATTGACCGTGCCTTGATACCACACCAAAGCCAATAAACAAATATTGGGATGTAGATAATATACCAGGGCCAGTACTCCCAGCTTTTGAGCTTAATCCAAAAATTGCTTTTGAACATATATTGTTACTGCTTTAAGCTATTCTGATATTTAATGGTGGAAATAGCCAGACCAAATTCGGGAGGTAAAATAACATTAGGACACACCTCACGAATTCCAATTTTAACAAGTGCCATGTGATGTATTAAGTGCTCAATATTATAGGCGATTTCCCTTTCAAGATTTGTTCCCATGCATATCTGTTCATCACTTTGCGGATCATAATTCACACATAACTCGAGGGAGGTAGTAATGTCACATTCCTGTAAAAAAGATTTGATCTTATCAATGTTTGCCAGCAGTATATCCTTATTGGTTTCTAGCTCTTTTGATCTTTTACGATCGTCATAATTTATCACACCTCTTTTATAACCTATCTTAAGACATTGAAGAAATTCAATTGAGTGCCTGAAATGTTGCCCAATTGTTATTCCTTTAAATGCC
>JBDLIU010000174.1:0-9690 GCA_039714715.1 Bacteroidota bacterium | reverse complement strand
GAGTTATCGCTGCCATAATTTTATTCCAACAGGAAATAAGAAAGTTCCTGTTGCTTATTGGAAAATCAACCACCCTTAACAGGGATAACTTTTACAAAAGTTTATTTATCTGGCGAAAAGTAGAAACATTTCAATATAACATCACACCCATTATTGATGCCTGTAAAGCAATGAGTGGCACAGCTACCGGGGCTCTTATTGTATTTTCACGTGACTCAGAATTAAAGTTCTATGTTGATTCAGGGGATAGATTAGATGCAGAAATATCAAGCCGATTACTTCTCTCAATATTTAATAAATACAGCCCGCTTCACGATGGTGCTGTTATCATACATAATGGTAAGATAAGTGCGGCACGAAGTATACTGCCTGTTTCAGAAAATGATAACCTGCCGGCACAATATGGGCTCAGGCACCGTGCTGCAATAGGCATGTCGGAGATAACTGACACGATGATTATTGTTGTTTCTGAAGAAACCGGGCAAATGTCTTTGGCAAGAAATGGCTACATCTGGCATAATCTTACTGCTCTTGAGCTAAGAAGAAAAATAAATGAATACCTGTTTGAAACAGGTGATGAAGCCCCTGAAGGAGCTGCATCTCCAGCTGATATTGTAGAAAGTGATTCAGAAAAAAAAGTAGTACCTACCCCTGAGCCATCTTAAATACCTGATTGATCTTCTGCAGTTTATAAGAATTTAAACTTCTTCTTTTAATAGCGTTATAATCACCCTAATTTTACTCCATATTAACCAGGTTATTGTATGATTGAAGATTCCAGAATCGCCCTGCGAATAGGCACGGCATTAGACAGATTTATTAAAAGCAAGCAAGGGCAATTTAAGTATGCCACAGGTGAGTTGTCACAATTACTTCGAGATATTGCCCTCTCGGGTAAAGTAGTAAACAGGGAAATAAACAGGGCTGGCCTTATTAATCTAAAAGGCAACATGGGCTCCCTTAACTATGGCGGGGAAGATCAGCAAAAGTTAGATGTGTTGGCCAACATAAGATTCACAAGGGCGCTGACAAAGGGTGGCGAGGTTTGTGCTATCATTTCAGAAGAAGATGAAGAAATAATTGAGGTAAACAAAAATGCCAATTATGTGGTTGCCATCGATCCTCTGGATGGCTCATCCAATATTGATGTAAATGTTTCAATTGGCACTATTTTTTCGATCTATCGAAGGAAGTCCAGGGTAGGATCGGAGATTACCCAGGAAGATGTACTGCAACCCGGGATAAACCAGGTTGCCGCAGGTTATGTTCTATATGGATCATCTACAATGCTTGTTTTTACCACAGGCAGTGGCGTTAATGGATTTACCTATGACCCTACATTAGGAGAATATTTTTTGTCCCATCCGGATATGATGATACCTGAAGATGGAACAATTTACTCCATTAATGAAGGTTCATATCTCAGCTTTCCGGAACCGGTGAAGGCTTACATAGAAGATTGTCGTAAAAAATCTTTATCCGGTCGATATATTGGTTCACTCGTTGCTGATTTTCACAGAAATATGTTAAAAGGAGGGATTTATGGTTACCCTTCCACAAAAAAAGATCCTAACGGAAAATTAAGGCTTATGTATGAGTGTAATGCCTTGTCATTTGTAATAGAACAGGCTGGAGGAAAGGCAAGTACAGGCACCGAAAGAATAATGGAAATAAAGCCAACAGAAATTCACCAAAGGGTTCCTATATTTATCGGCTCGAGTAAAATGGTTGATCAAGTTGAAGCCTTTCACCAACAAAATCAGTAGGGTTTTCATCCTGTTCTATTAAGCTGAATTGTATTATATTTGATTGATTTTTTTACTGATATGCAAATAATTATTGGAGATAAGTCGTTTGATATCAATCCATTGGGAAAGGAAGTAGATATTGATGGCATTAAACATCATCTTGATCTTGTTTCTACCGGCACGAACCGATATCATTTACTGATTAACCATAAGTCTTATAACCTCGAGATTGTATCATATGATGTCAAATCTGGAGAAGCGACAATAAAAGTAAACAATCAACCAGTAAGGGTGTTGGTTAAAACTGAACTCGATAAGCTTCTTTCCAGGATGGGATTAAATCATAATAATGTTTCAGTTGCTAAAGAGGTAGGGGCCCCTATGCCCGGATTAATATTAGATATTGTGGTTAAAGAAGGTGATGAGGTAAAAAAAGGTGATAAACTCCTTATCCTCGAAGCCATGAAGATGGAAAATATTATCAAAGCTCCCGGGAAAGGTAAAATAAGCTCCATCATCGTTAACAAAGGTGATAGTGTTGATACAGGTCAGAAACTAATTCACTTCGAATAAGCTTATTTTAATACATTTATAAGCCGTTTTTCATCTGTTGATTTATTTATTTTCAATAGTCAGATGGAACTTATCATGATAAAATAATCATTTTCATTTATGATATTAATAATTATTTTATCATGGACGTTTCTTAACACTTCTATATATATTTGACAGAACATTAACCTGCCTGACACATGAAGTACAACCGGATTCTCCTTAAACTCAGCGGTGAAGCACTAATGGGAGAACAGCAATACGGCATAGATGCCGATAGGCTAAATCAATATTCTGAAGAAATAAAAAGGGTCCATGATCTGGGAGTTGAAATAGCAATTGTTATTGGCGGAGGCAATATCTTCAGGGGAGTTCAGGCAGAAAAAAGTGGTATTGACAGGGTACAAGGAGATTACATGGGTATGCTTGCCACCGTTATTAATGGTATGGCACTACAAAGTAATTTTGAATCTCATGGCATGTACACTCGGTTGATGAGTGGTCTTGAAATGGATAAAGTCTGCGAGCCGTTTATTAAAAGAAGAGCTGTAAGACATCTGGAAAAAGGGCGTGTCGTTATTTTTGGAGCTGGTATTGGCAACCCATACTTCACTACCGACTCTACTGCCAGTTTACGGGCTATTGAGCTACAATGCGATGTGGTGCTGAAAGGAACACGTGTGGATGGCGTTTATACAGCTGATCCTGAAAAAGTACCTGATGCTACAAAGTACAGCCGCGTTTCTTATCAGGAAGTGTATGAAAAAGGTCTAAATATTATGGATATGACTGCTTTTACTCTTTGCAAGGAGAACGGACTACCCATTATAGTATTTGACATGAATAAACCCGGAAACCTTTTAAGAATTATGCAAGGGGAAGAAGCCGGAACATTAATAAACTAAACATAATTGATATGGAAGAGGTACAACTATTCTTAGATGATGCTTCAGAGCATATGGAGAAAGCTATTGAACACTTAATAAAAGTCCTGGCAAAAATCAGGGCAGGTAAAGCAACCCCGGGTATGCTTGATACAATTATGGTTGAGTACTATGGTACACAGACTCCACTAAATCAGATGAGTTCTATTACTACCCCCGATGCACATTCAATATTTATCAAACCCTGGGAAAAGAACTTAATTCACGAGATCGAACGTGCTATAATGAATAGTGACCTGGGGTTCAATCCTCAGAATGATGGTGAGCAGGTGATTATTAATGTGCCTGCATTAACCGAGGAAAGAAGAGTTGAACTGGTAAAGCAGGTTAAACATGAAGGAGAAAATTCAAAAATCAGTATTAGAAATTCCAGGCATGATCTGATGCACAGTTTAAAAGATCTTAAAAACGAAGGTGTTTCGGAAGATAATATCAGGGATGGGGAAGATTTAGCACAAAAGCTAACTGATGATTACAACCAAAAAATTGAGGAAATAGTAAATCATAAAGAAGAGGAAATAATGAAGGTTTAACTTCCTTCATTTAATTTTTCTTAGATATATAGTTTTTTTTGAGCAATCATTTGCTCCACAAGATCAGGTACTAGATACTTTATTGATTTATTTCTTTTTACTAAATCACGAATATAGGTTGCCGAAATATTTAGAATAGGAGCATCAACCCAATGTATGTTTGGATGGTCTGCTAATTCAGGTTTACTATCTGTCGGTCTTGGATATACATACAATCCATAATTATCAAGTATAGCTTTATAATTTTTCCACTTTTTGAAACTCAACAAATTATCCTCTCCAATTATTAATGAAAAATTATGTTCCGGGTACTTATCTGTAATAAAAGCCAGTGTATCTACTGTATAACTTGGGCGTGGCATATTAAACTCTATATCACTTACCCTTAAATGATAGCTGTCATTAATAGCCGCCTGCACCATATCGTACCGATCAAATTCATGGGCTAAAGTTTTAGACTTTTTAAAAGGATTCTGAGGAGAAACCACAAACCACACCTGATTTAAGTCGGAGGTCTCCACCATTATGTTCGCGATAATTAAATGCCCAATATGAATTGGGTTAAAGGTTCCAAAAAACAGTCCTATCTTCACATCTATGAATTTATAAATTCGTTAACCAGCTTTTCTGCCTCATTAAATGATGAATGTAATTCGTCATTCACAATTGTAATATCAAATTTATCTTCAAACTCTAATTCAAAACTAGCTTTATATAATCTTTTTGAAAGGCTATCAGGCGTTTCTGATCCCCGATCTTGTAAACGTTGTTCCAATACTTCCATCGAAGGTACTTTTACAAATACTGCAAGTGCGTTTTCTTTAAAATAATTCTTCAGGCTCACTCCTCCCTTAACATCTACATCAAATACCACTATCTTACCTTGAGCCCAAATTCTATTTATTTCTGATTTTAATGTACCATAGAAATTCCCCGGGTAAACTTCTTCCCATTCAACAAATTCATCATTATCTATTCTGCTCTTGAAATCATGAATAGTTAAAAAATGGTAATCTTTCCCATCTTTCTCTGTTCTTCCTCTTTTATCACGCGTACATGCTGAGATTGAGAATACCAGGTTATTGAATCTCCCTAATAAATGCTTAACAATCGTTGTCTTCCCCGAACCGGAAGGGGCAGAAAATATTAATGCTTTGCCAGATGCCATATTTATTTACTCTCTTTAGTTTCGATTAATAATCGAATTTCTTTCAAATTTATTAAAAATTTTCAGGGGTATTATTTAATTATTCAATGACTTGTATAATTTTAAATTTATCAAATTTATCATTAAGTAAACAAAATGATTAATTAATTGCATTATTCCAAGAATGGGTTTTCATATTAGAATTCAAATAATGGCCTATCTTAATTATTTTTAGTAATTCTTGATTTTATATTCTTTTGTAAATAGTAATAATTGAATTATATTTACAGCATTCTACTAGTTAGAAGTGACTCAAAAATTTTAGAGAACACTTTAATTTTATGGCGGCAACAAACAGAAAATTCCAAGAGGAAATCTGGTTAGGGCATTATAATGACCTGATCAAATTTCAAAAGAAAACTGGCAAGTCTCATCCGGGACCACAGGACAACGAAGTTAAGCTTTATCATTGGTGCAAAAATCAGAGGAGGTTTTACAAAACTGGCAAGCTTCCTGAGCATCGAATCGAGCTTTTAGAAGAAGTTGATTTTAAATGGGTTAACACCAATTCTTCTTTTGATCAAAGGATTAAGCAACTTCTTTCGTATGAGAACGAACATGGCACGTTACATGTAAGTCAGGTAGCCTACCCAAAGGATTCAGAGTTTCATAAACTATCCCGTTGGGTAAATGAAATGAGGAGGCTGTATAATGAAAACAGGCTCAGCATTACCAGAATAAACAATCTTAACAAGATTGGGTTTATCTGGAATATGGAAGATGAGCGTTTTTCGCAAAATCTTACTAAACTGAAGCGATTCCACAAGCAAAATGGACACTGGGATGTGCCTCAATCAGGACGAGTTAAAAAACTCGGAGAATGGGTTGCCCAGGTTAGATGCAGGGGCTTGGCCAAACCTCACTATGTAAAAGCGTTAAATGACGCTGGCTTTGTGTGGGAAGGTAAGAAGAAGAGGCTTAGAAAAGCAAAAACTACAATGCAAAAGATAGATATGGTTAGTAAGCTTAAATCAAGAAGTGTAGAAGCTTAGTTTATCCGTAATTATTCATCAGCCAGCTGGCTGATGAATAATTCGTGTTTAATCATTATCTCTAATCTTATCGAGTAGCTTATTTAACTGGTTTATTTCGTTATCGGATAAACCGGCAAAAGTGTTTTTCATGTAATCCTCCAATGGATTGTCTATCCTGTCCAGGAGTTTTAATCCTTGTTCAGAAATTACGACATCTACAAGACGTCTGTCTTCTTTTGTAGTTCTACGTGTAACAAGTTTTTTCTTCAATAAACGGTCAACAATTCTAGAGGCATCAGACATTTTATCTAACATTCTTTCTCTAATTTGTGAGGTTGTGAAAGGTTCAGGGTGCCTGCCCCTTAGAATACGCAGTACATTGAATTGTTGCGGAGTAATATCAAAAGTCTTAAAAAAGCCCTTTTGATTTTCTTTGAAAATATTAAACGTATAGATCAGGTTAAGAATTGATCTATGCTCATTACTAGTGAAATCTGATTGTTGGATGGCTTGTTCTAATTTCATTTGGCTATGATTATGAATTTGAATTTAGGTTAATCCATTATACTCTGCATAAGTTTTATATCCGGGATCTGCTAAAAGGTCGATTACAAAAATGTTAGCTTTACTTTCAGTTTTCAGCTCTAACGTAGTTTCATCATGTAACTCTACAAAATCATGTGGTTGAACAGCCACTCCATTTGCGACCATTTCACCTTCCAATACATAAAAAGACCTTTTAATCCCTTTTTTCAAATTTAGTGAATAACTACCATTATCAAATAAAAATTCAAATATCTCTATATCTCTGGCTCTCATTTCTAACGGTGAGCTACTTCCTACATAATATTTTATCCTACCCTGATACTGTTCCTCCTCCTTAAAAAGATCATTTTTATAGTTATCATACGAAGCAGGTTGGTTTAATGTATATGAAAGATCAGGATCAAACCATATTTGAAATATCGAAGAATTAGCATGAAGTAATTCTGCATGTGAAATTCCACTACCTGCCCTTATTATTTGCACATCTCCTGCTTTCAGCAACTGCCACTCCCTAAGCTTTGAATCATAATGTTTGATCGAACCGGTTAAAACGATGGTGATAATTTCAAATCCCTGGTGTGGGTGTTCTGCAATCAGGCTTTCTGCACCAGAGGTCCAGGCGTGAGCCCAGTAAAATATATTTGAAAATGGCTTGATCCCTCCCGGATCCTGTGGGAACCCAATAGGTTTGTTTTCCAGGATTTCACCGCCATTAAATTCACCATATGCTTGTTTTGATCTTGGGTAAACCTGAATTGACATACGTAAATTTACAATATTAATGTCACAACATTAATATTTAACTACAACTCTTTCAGTTCTTTCTTCGCAGATTTATATACACCTTGTTTTCTGCTAGCCAGTTTTTTTACCCTTCTAAAATATGCTTTTGCCTCTTTTTTTCTTCCGTCTTTTTTGGCCAGTCTGCCCAGGTTAAGTATTGAGTATAAAGTATAACCGGTCTTTACTTCATCGATTTCCTCAGCAAATTCAACCGTTCTTAAGTAATATTTTTCAGCATCTTCATACCTCCTCCAATACTGATAAATCTGGCCCAGGAAAAAAGAGGCATATCTTCCTGAGTTGGCCTCATAACCAACTTGTGCCGAATCAATGCGGCTTAATATCTCCAGTGCAACCGGTTCTGCCTTCTTGTATCGGTGCAGTGAATAAAGATACCTGGCGTAATACTTATGAAAATAGGGATTCTCAGGATAATGCTTGAAGAGGTATTCGGCAATATTCAATGCGCCTTGATAATCCTGTTTCTCATTGGCCAGAATTTGCATGAGAAATATCTGCGCCTCAATACGAGTATAAAAAGCATTGTGAGATACTTCTCTTAATTGCTCAAGGCCCAATTCTTTATCTCCATCAGGAAAAAATGCCAATACAGGCCTTAGAATTGGATAATTATCAGGTATCCATATTGAATAATAGTTATAAAGGCCATCCCCAAAAAGAAGCTCAGGACTTAAATAACTATGTTCACGACTTAATTCAAGATATTTCAAAGAGCTTGTACCTACCGAAGCTGCCTTCCCCCATTGTCCCCTATCTGAATACAATCGTCCTTTAAATGCATAGCTTGCTGCCAGAAAAAATGCTCCCTCAACCTTCTTTTCAGGGATATCCAGCATCCTTTCTGCTATAGTAATAGCCGTATCCATGTAATAATGAAACCTGTCATCATATATTTTCGATTCGGTATTGGGCATCATTTTCCACCATTCATTCAAACCAAGTAAAAAATAAGATAACGGGCTGTCCGGGTATTTTTGCATCAACCAGTTATATTGCTTTGTAGCTTCCCTGAAATCGAAGTTGTACATAGCATTCATTGCCTCTGTAGCCTCGATCTGAACTACAACATCCGCAATAAGTAACCGTGTGCTATCACTCGACAATGCCCTTATCGGTATAACCAAAACCAGTAAAATCGTTATCAATCTGCTCATGAAATCCAAAAATATTGAATCTGTTTTTTATATATAACGTAAATTAGATTGTTTCCTATGAAAAAAGATGACTTTCTATTGCCAGAGGCCCCGAAGGGATCACAAAGTGAGAACATCAGTATATTTTTTTTCATGCGACTAATGAATAATTAACATGAAAAAAATTATGTTGGTTTAGCTTCAAATAATATATTTTTGGTCTTAAGAAAAGCCCATAATTAATTCCCAGTCTGTCAATATGCAAGTATCAGACCAAAGTTTAAAACAAAAAGTAAACGGATGAAAAACCGGTGGAGAAAAGCCTTTGCGTACCTGCTCGATACGCAAACTATTGCTTACTTTCTTGCACTTTGTATCGTAACCTTTCTGGTTCTGTTTGCCAAGAAAAGCCTGGTGGAAAATGAAACCGTGGCATTCCAGATATTGCAGGAAGAAGGGCGATTTGGCCCATTCCAAATCCTCAATACACTTCAATTCCTGGGAATTCCTATTATTTATGCCTACAAGGTCACAGTGATCGCCTTTGTACTTTGGACAGGCGCTTTTATGTTCGGATACAGGATTACTTACAAACAAATGTGGCATATTGCTCTTGTATCAGAGACGGTGTTTTTATTAGCCGAATTTGTTAAGATTATGTGGTTTATCCTTATAGATCACCAGCCTGAGCTGCCAGAAATAATTGCATTTTATCCACTATCCCTGATGAACCTTGTAGATCCCGATATGTTAGCAAAAAACTGGCATTACCCTTTCAAGGCTCTCAACCTGTTCGAAATCCTCTATTGGATTGTGCTTATAGAAGCAATTCATCTCACTGCCGGAAAAAAATGGAATTATGCTTTTGCTATTGTAATTACTACCTATGTGCCAGTTTTTCTAATCTGGTTAGTATACTACACCCAGGTTTATAAATAACTATATTAAGTGTTAATGATTGTTAATTAACCTATGATTCTACTGAGGATCGGTTAAATTTTGCTAATTTCGCCCATTCACACTAAATGAACATGAATTTTAAACTTCTTAATAATATAACAGGTTGGTTGGTATTTCTTATCGCCCTGATAACCTATACAATTACTGTTGAAGACACAGCAAGTTATTGGGATGTAGGTGAGTTTATTGCAGTTTCTTATAAATTAATGGTACCCCACCCTCCGGGAGCCCCATTTTTCTTACTCTTAGGAAGAATGGCCTCTTTCTTTAGTATGGATGATCCTTTACA
>JBDLIU010000173.1:0-9731 GCA_039714715.1 Bacteroidota bacterium | reverse complement strand
GGGCAGTATTTCCCTTCTAAAGCTGCAAGTTGGGAAACAATAAGTCCTGGTAAAGCAGGATTTAATGCCAAAGCATTAGATGAGGTGGTAGCATTTGCTGAAGAAAATGAGTACTCTGGTTCCAGGGATTTACGCATTGCTATTTTGAAAGGCTTTGCCCATGAGCCATATCATGATGTTAAGGGTCCAACCAAAGAACGTGGAGGTCCTGCAGGAATGATACTTAAGGATGGATATATTGTTGCTCAATGGGGAGATATTAAAAGAGTTGATATGACTTTTAGTGTTACAAAAAGCTATCTTTCAACAACTGCCGGGTTAGCTATTGATCATGGCCTTATTACGGATGTAAATGACCATGTGGTAGATTATGTGTGGGATGGTACATTCGAAGGTGTTCATAACAGTAAGATAAAATGGCGTCATCTTCTAAATCAATCTTCCGATTGGTCGGGTAGTTTGTTTGGTATGCCTGATTGGTCCGACAGACCTCCGCGAGATGGTGGTATTGACAATTGGAAATATCGTGAACTACATGAGCCGGGCACCTATTTTAAATATAATGATGTGCGGGTAAATGTGCTTTCCTATGCGCTGTTACAGGTGTGGCGTATACCTTTACCGGTGGTGCTGAAAGAAAATATTATGGATCCCATTGGTGCATCAACTACATGGAGGTGGATGGGCTATGATCACGCATGGGTTGTAGTGGATGGCCAGAAAGTCCAGTCGGTAACCGGAGGAGGTCATTCAGGAGCAGGAATATTTATTAGTGCAGAGGATCATGCAAGGTTTGGACTATTATTTTTAAATGAAGGTAATTGGAATGGCAACCAGCTAATTTCAAAAGAATGGGTTAAAATGGTTCAACAACCATCAAAAGCAAATCCATCATACGGATACATGTGGTGGCTGAATAGGGGAGAAAGAAAATGGGATGATGTAGATGATGAATCCATTTATTATGCTGCTGGTTTTGGAGGTAATTATATTGTTGTAGATAAGACCAATAACATGGTAGTAGTAACCAGGTGGTTGGAGCCTAAGAAGCTGGGAGAGTTTATGAGTAATCTTTACCAGGCGATGAAATAGAGATATTTGAGGATAAATGGTTTATCTAATTTTCTATTTTCATAATAAATAGTTAACTTTTATATCAGAAAATATCTTCTAATATATTATGGAACCTACATTCTTATCAAAGTACTTAAATGTTCGATTTACTGGCGAAATAGCTGAGCCAGATCCTGAACACAAGGGAATGGTGATTACGATCTCCCGGGACACGGGTTGCAACGGAATGCCTATTGTAAAAGAAGTTATTAAGGTGCTTAATGCTAACTTAAAAGGCATTAATAAAAAACATCCATGGAAATATGTGAGTAAGGAAATTTTTGAGAAATCGGCTAAAAAGTTAAATGTTAATCCTGATATTTTTGATAAACTGGAGAATTCACGTGATAAAAGTTTCGTAGAAGAGATTTTAAGATCATTTTCTACTGAGAGATACCCTAGTGAATTCAAGATTAAGAAAACATTTAAAGAAGTAATACGGAGTGTTGAAAAGGGAGGTGGAGTTGTTATTCTGGGTAGAGCAGGTATTGCCATTGTAAAACATAATAGAAGAAACCTACATGTAAAACTTTCTGCCCCCATTGAATGGAGAGTGAATAAAGTGGCAAGAGAGTATAAGATTTCTGAGACCAGAGCACATAAGCATGTAATTGAATCAGATCAGAAAAGAAACAATTTTAAAAGGTATTACATGCGCAGGAAAGTAGCATATACAGATTATGATCTCGTATTGAATGTCAGTACACTAACTAAAAAAGAAATATGCTCCGCGATAGTATCTATGATCAAGGAGAAGAGCAACCTGTGAAATCCTAATCTAGTAACCTAGAATATATCCCAGTAAACCTATTAATAGGGCATAAAGAATATTGATGCCCTTTACTGTTAGGAAGTCCTTTTTGGATTCGGCCAGTAAGGGCAACATGCCATGCCCATCCTGCGAAATCGAACTGGCAAGAAGAATGCTCAATGGAATACTACCATGGGCAAATAAGGTTACAAATACAAGGTGTGGCCCGGATTGAGGTATTATACCTACTAAAACAGCTACAATCAGAACCAGCAGCATATTACTGGAAAGCCAGCCTTCAACATCGAATTGAGATAGAAGTATATTGAAAACAAGGAGCGTGATAAAGGTCCAACCAAATATTTTTGGAATATGAGCTTTAGCAATATGTTGCCATAAGTGATCCTTTATAAAGTGATCGGGTACAGTAATTATTATTAGGAAAGATATTAATAGGGTAGTGTAGATTGTAGTAAGAATCCACCCTTCAGCATTTTTAGCAATAAATCCCATGAGAATACCTGCCAGTAATAAACCAATTATTATTAACAGGAAAATCCGATACCGGCTTGGTTTTAATAATTGTTTCGCCAGCAGATCTTTGGAAAAGCATTTACATTCAGGCCCCTCATGCAAGGGAAGCTCATGCTTGTTAACCGTATCACCCACAGGGTTTAGTTTTAGTTTATCCGTCAGGTAGCCTGCTGCGATTCCAATAGCAAACAGAAGCATTGTTATTAGTATTGCTTTTTCGGGAAACATGGCAAGCATAACAAATGCTTCATCACCACTGGTAGCGATCATGGCGGTTACCAGGGCACCGAATGATATTAACTTATGAGTAAATAAGGCTACTGCTGTAAAAGCTCCTAGACAGCCCGGAATAGCTCCCAGTATTGCTGCAAATAAATATTGCTGCCATCTTTTTGCAGAAACCAGGTTAATCCATAAGCCTTTTGTTCTGACATTTATATATTCGATTACCAGCATCATTACAAATACAAAGCCGGTTATCATTATAGCATGACGGAAACTCGGAATGATCTGTTCTATCATTGAAAAAATATACTATATGTAATTTCAGGTAATACCGCTGCAAATATAACTATTACTGTTTTTTTGCAGGGTCCCACATTACCAGTAATAGGGCACCATCCTCTGAAGTAAAGGTGCCATGTTCCTCATTGGGAGGGATACGTTGATAGGATCCTTTTGCAAAAGGAATATTATTTATTGCATACGATCCCTCAATCACAAAATGTTGCTCTGCATTCACATGAGAATGTGCTTCCATATGAAAATGTTGTGGTAGTTTAAGTAAAATGGTTTTACAGCAATTTTCATCTCTGAGCACTTTTCTTTTGGTGCCTTCCTGGTATCCTTTGGCATCTTCCCAACCTTCTTCATCGTATAGATTAAATGAAAATATCATGACTTTAATGTTTTGTTGATAATCAAATGCACCTAATAAGATACAAAAATAATGGTACTTTATCAAGGTGTTTTAAGATGAACGGTTGCTTTATGATTATCCGTTTGATACATAAATTATCAGGCACAAAGCCAATCATTTCTTTCCAATGATTAGACCTTGAGATTATTATGGTAGTTTTGCACTCAAAGATGAAACCCCACTTCCGAAAAGTGGCGGAACAATTATTAAGTTAAACAATAAATTATGAAGATTGCAAATCAAAAGGTGGTGCAAATGCATTACAAATTAACAGACAACGATAATAACATTATTGACAGTTCGGAAGGTAGGGAGCCATTAAGTTATATTCATGGAATGGGTAATCTTATTGTTGGATTAGAAAAGGAGTTAACCGACAAAGAAGCCGGAGATAAAATAAATGCAGTTGTTTCTCCAGAAGAAGGTTATGGTGAAAGAAATGAAGAGTTAATGCAAGTTGTTCCGAAAAGTGGTTTCCAGGGAGATGAAGAATTGCAGATAGGGATGCAGGTACAGGTTGGTACGGCTCAGGGAACCTCAATTGCATCAGTTGCTAAAATTGATGGAGATAATGTAACGCTGGATATGAACCATCCATTGGCAGGGGTTACCTTGAATTTTGATGTTGAAATAGTAAGTGTTAGAGAGGCTTCTAAGGAAGAGCTAGATCATGGCCATGTTCATGGTCCTGGTGGACACCAACATTAGAAGTTGGAAGTTTAAAGTTCCAGGTTTGAAGTTTGCTCAAACAACGAACTATAAACCTCGAACTAAGAACATCCTAAATAACTTGACATTAATCATTTTTAATATTGATTAATGTGTGCATTTTTGAGTAAGTAGATTTATTATACCAATTAATTAATAACATGAAGAATACAATTGAATATCTTGCTAAAGCAATAGAGTACCTGGAAAAATGTGAACTGGAATCTCCATACAAAAATGCTGTTGATATTAAGAATGCTAAAGTGGCTATTCAAGTTGTTGAACTTGAACATAAAATAGAAGAAGCTAAACAGCTTAATCATCTAGCTGATGCCGAAGATTTCAAAAAGGAGCGTGATGTTCTCCTAAAGCAAATTACACCAAAAATAGATTAGCAATTGCTAATCTATTTTTGATCTGCTATTATCTGTCGGTAAGTACCCAGGTCTTTAATTTCTGATTGCTTGATATAGCTAAGTTTTTCTACATTCTCAGCTTGTCCTTTCTTAATAAATAGCTCAGCGATATACTTATATTTACCATCTCGTTGCGAATCCAGTACTAAGAGGTGGCCCACAATAATATTCCCTGCCATTTCTACTAATCTCCTTGCGTGAAAGTCAACATATTCTTCTTCTTTGTCTTTCAACAGATCTGTTGCTTTATTATACTCCACAGTCATTTCTTTAAGTAAATGACGAAGGTATTCCAATTCAGGATTAACCTCTATCGCTTCGTATTCATTGATCTTCTTTAGATAAGAGCCTGTTGTTACACCTCTGATGGCAGCTACTACCTGCAATTGAGACGTACCTTCATAAATTGAGGTGATCCGGGCATCTCTGTAAATTCTTTCAATGGGAAAGTCTTTCATGAAACCTGCACCACCGTGAATCTGGAGTGAATCGTATGCTATTTCGTTACTTGCTTCCGATGCAACTAACTTCAATAATGGTGTAAATACATCAGCATTACGGTTATTGGTTTTCATGTCCATTCGCTCATCCTTATCTAATGTGCGTTTATGGGCTAGTTCCTGATATCCTTTGTAGATATCAATCATTCTTGATGTTTCGTAGAGGAGTGACCTCATGGCTGCAATCTTTACCTTCATATTGGTAAGCATCTCATAAACAGCAGCGAATTGAATTATTGGCTTACCAAACTGCGCCCTTTCATTAGCATATTTAAGTGCTTCGCGATAAGCAGCTTCTGCAATACCAATAGATTGTCCGCCAACACCTAATCTGGCTGAATTCATCAGTGACATCACATATTTGATCAATCCCATTCTTTCACTACCCACCAGGTAGGCTGGTGCATCTGTAAACACCAATTCACAGGTTGGGGAACCCTTAATACCCAATTTATTTTCTATTCTTCTTACCGACATAGCATGTTCATTCCTGTCGTATAAAAAGAGTGACAATCCACGGGCATCTAATGAACCTTCTTCAGATCTTGCCAGTACCAACGATATATCTGCATCGCCATTGGTAATAAAACGTTTAACACCATTCAGGTACCATTTTTCTGTTTTCTTATCATAGGTGGCTTTTAACTGAACAGCCTGAAGATCAGAACCTGCATCCGGTTCAGTAAGGTCCATGGCTGCTGTTGCGCCCTGGTGAAATTGAGGAAGGTATTTGTCTTTTAATTCATCATCCGCAAATTCATGAATGGTTTCAGCACAATCCTGTAATCCCCAGATGTTGGCAAATCCAGCATCGGCACGAGAAATCATTTCACCGGCCATTATGTAAGCAGTATTAGGGAAGTTGAGCCCGTCATATTTCCTTGGCAAGGCCATTCCAATCAGGCCCGCCTGTACCAGTGCATCGTAGTTTTGTTGTGTTCCTTTTGCATATTTAACCTCATTATCTTCTAATTGTGGTCCTTCAGCATCAACAGATTCTGCATTGGGCTCAATTACATTGCTACAAATTTCACCTACAATTTCCAGCACACGCATGTAGTTATCAATGGTATCTTCATAGTCGTGGGAAGCATAATCATATTCATTTTCTTCATCAAAATCTCCTTCACGAAGCCCCACTATCTTTTTCATAAGCGGGTGCTGAAGATGAAATCTGAATTCTTCTATTTCATTAAAATAATTTGCCATTTCTATTTATTTAGTATGCTGTTTATAATACTTAATCATTTTAGGGATAACCTTGGAAACTTCTCCGGTTATCACATAATCGGCCAGGTTGTTTATAGGAGCATGCGGATCGTTGTTAATTGCAATTACCATAGCCGATTTATCCATTCCTGCAGTATGTTGTACCTGGCCGGAAATACCACATGCAATGTAAAGTTTAGGCCTAACAGTAATGCCTGTTTGTCCGATCTGCCTGTCATGAACTTCAAACCCTGCATCTACAGCGGCCCTGGAAGCACCGACTTCACCACCAAGAACTTCGGCAAGGTCGTAAAGGAGTTTAAAATCATCTTGGGAACCTACACCATAGCCTCCGGCTACAATTATATTAGAGTTTTTAAGGTTTACCTCTTTCTTTTCGATATGTCTTTCAATAATGCTTACCGCCAGTTCTTCACTGGTTACATATTTGTCAACATCAATAGCTTTAACCTGTCCTTTTTTAGCTTTGGCATATTCTTCCATTTTCATTACCCCTTCACGAACTGTTGCCAGCTGCGGGAGGGTATCGGGAGTAACAATGGTTGCTATGATATTACCACCAAAAGCAGGTCTTCTTTGCAGAAGTAAATCCTTGTAATCTTTCTTCTGCTTTTTGTCATGGTGATCACCAATCACGAGTTCGGTGCAATCAGCAGTAAGTCCACATTTTAATTTTGAGGATACCCTTGGTGCAAGGTCTCGGCCAATAGAAGTGGCACCAAAAAGACCGATACGTGGTTTTTCCTCTTCGAAAATACCAGCAACAATGGCTGCATGAGGTAATGTTAAATATGGGTCAAGGTTTTCATTATCACCTTTATGAACGATATCTGCTCCAAAAGCAAATAATTGATCTTCAACCTTACCCAGGTTGTTTCCCAGTACGATGACCTCAACCTTAGCCCCAATCTCATCTGCCAGGCTTCTGCCTTTGGTAAGTATTTCGAGGCTTACATCTACAGGTTTGCCATCTTCAAGTTCGCAATATATAAATACGTTATTCACAGCTATATTTTTTGTTTATCCTACATTATGATGTTCAACAAGTTCGGCCATCAATGAATCAATATCCTGATCAGTTGGCTCCAGAACCCTGGATTCTTTAGCAGTAAATACAATATTTGTTACTGCATTTACTTTAGTTGGAGATCCCGATAACCCCAGATATACTTCTTCAGCTTTCAGGTCATCTACATTCCATTCGATAAGATCGAGGTAATGCCTTGTTTCATGCATCTGGATATAATCTTCTCTTTCGTTGCTCATTTCTGATGGTGTACAAGCATGCTTGAATTTCATCAGTCGCTTGGCATGTTGAGTTCTGCAAGTAGGAGCAGACCCATGCACGGTAAGCAGCATTGGGAGTTTACCCTTAAGTGTTTCAACACCATTTTCTAACCTTCTTCGTGCAGTTAAGCTATTCTTTTTAACCTCCAGAATTTCTTCAACATAGGTGATCTGGGGAAGATTAAGTTTTTCGGCTACCTGCGGACCTACCTGGGCAGTATCTCCGTCAATTGCCTGACGACCTGCAAGAATTACATCATAATCACCAATCTTTTTAAGTGCAAGTGATAAGACGTATGAAGTTGCTAATGTGTCTGAGCCGGCAAATTTCTTGTCGGTTATAAGAATACCTTTATCTGCTCCTCTGAACAGCGAATCTCTAAGGATATTAGCTGCTCTTATTGGGCCCATAGTTATGGCAGTAACCACAGAATCGGGATTTTTTTCTTTTAATCTTAATGCTTGTTCCAGAGCCAGGAGGTCTTCCGGGTTGAAAATGGCCGGTAATGCCGACCTGTTTACTGTTCCATTGGCTTTCATGGCATCTTTACCCACATTGCGCGTATCCGGCACCTGTTTAACCAATACAATGATGTTGAGTCCCTTCATATTACTTTCTTTAATAATCTGCTAAGATATGGTTTTGAAAATATTTAGAATATGATGTAAATCAGGTTGTAAGAATGATAATCTGTTCAGATTATAATAAATGAAGAAATTTTACTTTTTATTCTTAGATTCTACTCATGATTGGTCATAATTTAGCACTAAATCATTAAGCGGGATTATTTTACTATGCTTAAAAAGTTTATATATAAAACCTTAGGAGTTATCATTAGTGTTGGTATTGGTATACCCCTGGTATTTTTTGTGCTTGTTTATAATGGGTTTTTCGGGAAAGTTCCTTCCAATGATGATGTGAAAAGCATTATAAACATGGAAGCCACCCTTGTATATGATGTACAGGGAAAGGTGATTGGTAAGTACTATATTCAAGATAGAACACCAATTTCATTAGAGAATGTACCACAAGATCTAATTAATGCCCTGATAGCAACAGAAGATAAGCGTTTTTATGATCATGGCGGGATTGATGTTAGAAGCTTGTTACGAGTGGCTGTAAAATCAGTGCTAATGCAGCAATCTTCATCGGGAGGCGGTAGTACGATAACGCTTCAGTTGGCTAAAAATCTTTTCCCCAGGAAGTCTTACAACTTTTTATATTACCCGATTAATAAGTCAAAAGAAGCCATTATCGCTAGCAGGATTGAGAAACACTATTCAAAAGATGAAATTCTGGAGCTTTACCTGAATACCGTTTCATTTGGCGAAGATGTATATGGAATCGAAGCTGCATCTCTGAGATATTTTAACAGGCACGCTAGCAATTTAACTACTGAGCAGGCAGCCACCCTGGTGGGTATGCTTAAGGCAACAACCTATTACAACCCGGCATCAAATCCAGAAACATCACTTTCCAGGCGTAATGTTGTTCTTACTTTAATGGTGAATGGTGATTATCTTGAACCAGAACGGGCAGAAAAACTTAAGAAAAAAGATCTTGGTCTTGATTACCAGCCGCCCAGGAAACAGACAGGTGCTTACCTGATGGCATCTTTGAGAAAGAAGCTCAACCTGTTTATAGATGATTACAACAACAAGCATGAAATACCTC
This sequence comes from Bacteroidota bacterium, assembly GCA_039714715.1. Taxonomy (GTDB): domain Bacteria; phylum Bacteroidota; class Bacteroidia; order Cytophagales; family Cyclobacteriaceae; genus S012-113. The sequence continues at coordinate 598 of JBDLIU010000173.1, read as the reverse complement.
TCAATCTAATGAAAGATGGATTACGGGTATACACTACCATTGATAAGACCATGCAACAATATGCTGAAGTGGCAATGGAAGAGCATATGATATCGCTACAAAAACTGTTTGATAAACACTGGTATGATCTTGATCTATGGAAAAAACATACCAAACTGTTAGACAGGGAGATTAAAAAGAACCAGAATAGCCGAACTCCTGCTCAAATGCAGGAACGAAGGGAGATGCTGGTATACGGAGCAGAGAAACCTGAAATAAAAGAAATGAGTCCTATTGATTCCATCAAGTTTTACCTGCAACAATTGCAAGCCGGATTTGTGGCACTTGATCCATATTCCGGTGGGTTAAAAGCCTGGGTAGGAGGTATAGACCACCAGTTTTTTCCTTATGACCATATAGAAACGAGGGCAAAACGACAGGTAGGCTCTACATTCAAGCCCATTGTATATGCTACGGCTCTACAGAATGGAATTTCTCCATGTAATTATTATAAGGCGAAAAAGGTTGCTTATGATGTGCAGGATGGAGAGTGGTCGCCATCTAATGATGATGCCGATTACGAAGGTAAATACACAATGGAAGGCGCGTTGGAGGAATC
>JBDLIU010000172.1:0-9780 GCA_039714715.1 Bacteroidota bacterium | reverse complement strand
TCATTATGTTAAAGGACTTGAGCTGATTAATAATGGCCGTGGTGTACGGGCAGCACTCGAAGAATTTACCCGGGCTACTCAACTGGATTCAACCCACTCTCAATCATGGCTGCAGGTTATTATGATGAAATCATGGCATATCTTTGCTCGTTTTGATTCTGCAAACAGGTTTCTGCCGGAAATAGAACAACATATTGACTATCTTGAAAAGGATCATTCCCAATGGGTGATTGATATGGCCAGGGGTATTTATCAATTCCAGGCTCTTGGCAATTATGAAGAAGGCTATCGAAATTTTATAAAAGTTATAGAACACGCTCCGGATACTGAGTTGGCTCATCTTAATCTTGCCTTATATTATTTATTTATATTAGATATCCAACAGGCATTCAAGCACCAAAGCAGGGCTGTCCAGTTAAATCCACAAAGTGCTATTAACTGGTCTGTTCTTTCCGGAATATTTGGAATTAATGGAGACTATGAAAACCAACTTACTGCTTACCATAAAGCACTGGAATTGGGCTTTGATTCAACAGCCTATGATGCTTTGCCAGATATGTACTATGATGCAGGGTTGCCGTATGACAGTATTCCTGATAAGTATCGATTACCAAACAGCAAGATAACCCGAAAAAAGAGGGCTTATAATACTAATGATCCCAGCCATGTTATCAAGGCAATTAAGGATATTCCACTCGATTCAATTGCCGGGCGTGATAACTATACCCGTCTGGAGCATTATCAAGACATGGCCCATGCCTATAAGGCTCTTTATAAAGATGATTCTGCTCGATATTATGCTAATTTGTGTGTTCAGGAATCGAAAGATAACGAAAGAGATGAATGGCTAAGGGTTTATACTTGCTATTGTATTTTGGGAGAAATAAATAAAATGAATGAACTGTTTGCCAAATATTTCCCTATCGACACTGAAGATATAGCAAATTTGGCAGTTCAACAATTAGCACATATCGATTGGTTGATAGATAGTGAAAAATACGAAGAAGCCACAAGTACATTAATTGAGTTCAATAAAGATTATCCCACCTGGGGAGATTATTCTGTTTTCACACGTTATTACTTCGACAGGATTAAAAAAGAACACCCTCCCTTTGCAGAGGCATTGAAAACCCTCCAATTGCCTCCTCCCCTTCTTGAGAAAAATGAGTTGAAGAGATTGAAATACTAAGGATACAGTAGTAACCAATGTTCGTCACCATCAGGAGCTTGTGGAGACCAGGAAAGCCCTTGAGCAGGCTCTGGAAGGCATTAGCAAAGGCCTTACCAATGATCTGTTAGCCATGGAGATCAGGCAGGCGCTGCACCATCTGGGCGAGATCACGGGTGAGATATCGACTGAAGATTTGCTGGATAATATCTTTAGTCGTTTTTGTATTGGGAAGTGAAGTTTGTCGTCTATTCATTTTACAATAATCCAGTTTTAATATTTCCGTATAACCTTTAATACGAGGAAGGTCTGGTACGTGAGACCAAGTCCATTGACAGTAATAAGATTTTAAGATTTTTGCATCCTTTTGGTTAAAAACCAGCAGGCCAGAAAAATAAATCCCGGAATTACGTAAATCAACCCTCCCCAAAATTCTTGTGCTGACACACTTGGATCAACAATTAGAGTTCCTATCAGTCCTGCAATGGCAATTATTCCACCTAACCTCTCCCACTTCCATGCAATGATAAATCCAATAGCAGAAAGATAAGGGAAGAACAACCTTTCAAGGGTATCTGGATAGAATACAACTTCGCCAGAAATAAATCCACCAAAATACTGGTCAATATAGAGTATTGCGCCCAATACTTGTAAAGAACCCCAAATTCTTGCAATCCACCGGAGGACTTTGATAAAAATCCTTAAACCTTTTTTATTTCCCATTTCTAATTAATGATGAACCTATAAACAATTTACTTCATGTAACTAAGAAAGTCAAGTACCATTTAAGGTTTCCAGACAATCTAAAATCGTTCTTCCAGGTCTTTTCAGACAAGAGATCAGGCAGGCTGCATCACATGAGTGAAATAATAGTGGAAATTTCACAAGATGTAATGCCCTGTAAAATATATCTCACTTACTGTATTGGGAAGTAAAAAAGGACATTTTCAACAACATTGGGATAACCTTCATTAATTGCTTTCATCATAAAAATTCACTAAATTAATAGCATAATCCAGCACTTATGTCCTCAATTGTTGAAGGTTACGAGTATGACATATTTATTTCCTATCGCCAGAATGATAATCATTCAGACAAGTGGGTAACAAATTTCGTAAATGCTCTAAAGGAGGAATTAGAAGCTACACTCAAAAATCCTGTCTCCATATACTTCGATGAAAATCCGCATGATGGTTTATTAGAGACTCATCAGGTTGATGCTTCTTTAGCTAAAAAGCTGAAATGCCTGGTATTTATTCCGATCGTTTCTCAAACCTATTGTGATCCTTATTGCTTTGCATGGGAGCAGGAGTTTATACCTTTTATTGAAATGGTTAAAGAGGATGAACTGGGAATGAATATAACTGTAAGTAATGGTAATGTCACAAGCAGAGTTCTACCTATAAAAATACACGAGCTGGACACTGAGGATCAATACACACTTGAAGCAGTGCTGGATGGGCCGCTACGCTCCATAGACTTTATTTATCAGGAACCGGGAGTAAACAGGCCGTTAAGACCAAACGACAGTGAAGAAAAAAACCTAAACAAGACCCGATACAGAAATCAGATTAATAAAGTAGCTAATGCGTTAAAGGAATTAAATGCAAGCCTTTCTAACCAGAAAAATAATGTGACTAATAATTCAGAATTGGGTATTAAGTCAAAAAAATCAGAATCACGGAACATTTTATTTATTGTTGGTGTTATTCTATTGGCTGTAGTTATTGGTGTATTATACTTCCTGTTCAATTATAAAACAATTGACATAAACAACCTTGAGAAATCCATAGCAGTCCTACCATTTTACTACTATAACAGTGATGAGAGTGCCACGAACCTTGGTGAAGCATTCTCCAACGAAATGATTACAGAGTTGTGCAAAATCAAAGGATTTGATAAGGTAATATCACATACATCCACCCTGCAGTATATAGGAAATGATAGGCCTTCTATTCCCATTATAGGTAAAGAGTTGAATGCTAATTTCATTATTGAGGGATCACTGGAGAGACAATTTGACAATGTGTCGATTAATATTCAGGTGATTCAATCTGCTGATGACAATCATATTTGGGCTGAAGAGTTCAGGGGTAAATGGAGTGATATATTTAAACTTAGGGCTGAAATATGTAAAGAGGTTGCTTCAACATTGAAAACAATTTTGACCCAGGAAGATTTACATCAACTCAATAAGACGCCGACTGAAAGCATTGATGCCTATGATCTTTACTTGTTGGGCAACAACTATTTAAACAATTTTTCTGCTTATGGAGACATTTGGAAAGCTATTGAATACTTTGAAAAAGCCATTTTTACTGACACTCTATATGCTCAATCCTATATTGGATTAGCACGTGCCCATTATGCACTAGTTAATTATGGAATAATTTCACCTATTGAAGGCTATCCTGAAGTTAAAAAAAATTCTCTTAAAGCATTGAGTATTGACAATGAGTTGGGAGAAGCTCATACTTTACTTGGCATTGTAAAATGGGGGTATGAATATAAGCTGGATGCAGCTGGAAATGAATTTAAAAGAGCTGTAGAAGTTGACCCTAATTGTTCATTTTGTCAAATTACCTATGCTAATTATCTTAAATCTATATGTAAAATGGAAGATGCAAAATTACATGCCAATAAATCAATAATATTAGATCCACTATCAAAAACATCAATGAATGTAAAAGCTAATTTATTGCCAAGAAAAGATAGAATCAAATTACTAGAAGATTACTGTAAATCAGATCCTAATCAACACATATGGTACTGGTATTTGGCACTTAATCATTTAGCAAATGAAGATTATGATAAAACAATTTCCACATTATTAACACAAATCGATATTATGGGTGATGATAATATATCTGATGAAATTGCATATTTAGGTTATTCATATGGTAAACTGGGTAATCTAGAAATGGCGATGCAGCAATTAGACAGATTGGATAGTCTATCAGATAAAGGACATTATATATCTCCAAGAACAACATTGCAAATATATATTGGTATTGGTGATTTTGATAATGTGGCTAATATCATGGAAGAATCTTATAAGAATCATTCTATATCACCTGTTACATTTATATCACCTTATTTTGAAAGCCAAAAAGACCCACGTTTTCGGGTGTTCCTCGTTAAGCTGGGATATGATATGGAATGTATAGACAAAAAAAGCCCTTGAGCAGGCCTTGGAAAGAATTGATAAATGGCATCACCAACGATCTGCTGGCCATGGACATCCCTCAGCTCTTGCTTCACCTGTGTGAAATTACCGGTGAATTAACCATTAACGAAATGCCCAGCGAAATGTATTTCACTTTTTGTATTGGGAAGTGAAGTTTGTCGTCTATTCATTTTACAATAATCCAGTTTTAATATTTCCGTATAACCTTTAATACGAGGAAGGTCTGGTACGTGAGACCAAGTCCATTGACAGTAATAAGATTTTAAGATTTTTGCATCCTTTTGGTTAAAAACCAGCAGGCCAGAAAAATAAATCCCGGAATTACGTAAATCAACCCTCCCCAAAATTCTTGTGCTGACACACTTGGATCAACAATTAGAGTTCCTATCAGTCCTGCAATGGCAATTATTCCACCTAACCTCTCCCACTTCCATGCAATGATAAATCCAATAGCAGAAAGATAAGGGAAGAACAACCTTTCAAGGGTATCTGGATAGAATACAACTTCGCCAGAAATAAATCCACCAAAATACTGGTCAATATAGAGTATTGCGCCCAATACTTGTAAAGAACCCCAAATTCTTGCAATCCACCGGAGGACTTTGATAAAAATCCTTAAACCTTTTTTATTTCCCATTTCTAATTAATGATGAACCTATAAACAATTTACTTCATGTAACTAAGAAAGTCAAGTACCATTTAAGGTTTCCAGACAATCTAAAATCGTTCTTCCAGGTCTTTTCAGACAAGAGATCAGGCAGGCTGCATCACATGAGTGAAATAATAGTGGAAATTTCACAAGATGTAATGCCCTGTAAAATATATCTCACTTACTGTATTGGGAAGTAAAAAAGGACATTTTCAACAACATTGGGATAACCTTCATTAATTGCTTTCATCATAAAAATTCACTAAATTAATAGCATAATCCAGCACTTATGTCCTCAATTGTTGAAGGTTACGAGTATGACATATTTATTTCCTATCGCCAGAATGATAATCATTCAGACAAGTGGGTAACAAATTTCGTAAATGCTCTAAAGGAGGAATTAGAAGCTACACTCAAAAATCCTGTCTCCATATACTTCGATGAAAATCCGCATGATGGTTTATTAGAGACTCATCAGGTTGATGCTTCTTTAGCTAAAAAGCTGAAATGCCTGGTATTTATTCCGATCGTTTCTCAAACCTATTGTGATCCTTATTGCTTTGCATGGGAGCAGGAGTTTATACCTTTTATTGAAATGGTTAAAGAGGATGAACTGGGAATGAATATAACTGTAAGTAATGGTAATGTCACAAGCAGAGTTCTACCTATAAAAATACACGAGCTGGACACTGAGGATCAATACACACTTGAAGCAGTGCTGGATGGGCCGCTACGCTCCATAGACTTTATTTATCAGGAACCTGGAGTAAACAGGCCGCTAAGACCAAACGACAGTGAAGAAAAAAACCTAAACAAGACACGATACAGAAATCAGATTAATAAAGTGGCCAATGCCCTAAAGGATATTGGTCTTGGAATACTGAAACAATCAGATCAGAAGTTAAAGTTACCTACTACGACACCATTATCATTTAAAGAATCAAAAAACAAAACAAAAGCCATTATTACATCTATAAGCGTAATGGTAATTCTGGCAATTGCATATTTCATTTACGACAGTAAAATCACAGGCGAATCAACTACTAACAAGACTGATAAATCAATTGCTGTACTGGCATTTGAAAATATGAGCAACGATCCTGAGCAGGAATACTTTGCTGACGGCCTAAGTGAGGAGCTTATCAACCTACTGACACAGGTACCAGAGTTAACTGTTATTGGCAGAAGTTCATCTTTTGCTTTTAAAGGTAAAAAGGAGGACCTACGAACAATTGCCAATAAACTGGGAGTGACCCATATACTGGAAGGCAGTGTCAGGAAATCTGGAGAAAACCTTCGAATTACAGCACAACTTATAAACGGAGATGACGGATCACATCTTTGGAGCCAATCGTACGACAGGACGCTAGATGATATATTTAATGTGCAGGATGAAATTGCCGGGATAGTTACGAAGACCTTGAAAGTAACATTACTTGAGAAATCAAATACTAAAAACACAACCAATGCCGATGCATACAACCTATTCTTAAGGGGTAAATTTTTCTATGAAAATACCGGTAATATCGATGATACTCATGAGGCCATGCATTGGTTTAAAGAGTCAATAAAACTAGATTCAACATTTTCATTACCATGGACATACCTCTCCATGTGTTATTGGCGAAAGTCTTCTACTACTGATCAACCAGAGTTTAGGGAGGCTAAAATAGCTGCTGAAAAAGCACTAGATCTTGATCCAAATTCCTCAATAGCTGCGACCAATCTTGCTGAAATTTTAGATAATGAATATAATATGGAGGCTGCCGAGGATAAAATAGTACTAGCATTAAAGCTTGGTCCTAATGATCCATATGTGCTTAGAAATGCATGCCGTTTTTACACTATGAGAGGAATGTTCGAGCAGAGCATTGAATATGGTAAGCAAGCATTAAAAAATGACCCTATTCAAAGAACTGCATTATTGTATTTGTTCTCTAGTTATTTTTATTCAGGTCAGTTTAATGAGGCAAAAATTCTTCTGCAAGAATATAAAAAATTTAATAATGGGAGGCATCATAGCGTTTACTACAATACTTTACTGGAAGAGGGAAATGCCTCACAAGTTATTGAGGATTCAAGAATGGGATATCAAAACAATGATAGCTCTTTGGTAAGACCTAGTATAATAGCAGCCGCAAATTTTATTTTAGGTAATAATGAGGAGGCTGAGAGAATACTTGTTTTTCTCGCTAATACCTGTGCTGACGATTGTGCGTATTATATTGCCAGAGCTTATGCCTATGGAGAAAACCCGGAAAAAGCTATTGGCTGGCTTGAACGTTCATATACAAACAAAGAAAAAACTCTTCCCTATCTTGGTGTGGACCCAGCATTTAAAAAATATCTTAATGAGCAGGAAGTAAGAGAAATACTTAAAAAAATACAATACCCAATGTGAAATTGGATTCTAAAGGGCCTCACCAACGATCTGCTGGCCATGGAAACAAGGCAGGCGCTGCATCATTTGGGTGAGATTATCCAACGGAGATACGACACAACGTTCAGGTAGATTTCGGATGGAAATTATTAAACCTAACTATTTAATTGAGTAAATTAGGGATGTAAGTAATTAAAGAATAAATGGTTGCTATTTCGGAATATATGCTTGCCTTTGAATCCATATTGTATGGTTTGATTGTAAGTAGAATCTTGATTCAGTGGAATAGAATGATACAGGAAAGAGGAAACTATAAACTTTATTGGGCACATCTTATACTTACTATCGAAATATTCCTGTTTATCGTATATGTCTATCTTATGAATTTTTCTGAGGATCATTATTCTGACATGAATGAACCATTGTACTTTCTTATTTATCTAGTTGTACCACCAGCACTATTTACATTTTCTTCTTATCAAATGTTTCCTAAAAAGATAACGAACACTGATTATAAAGACTTCTTATTTAAGAATAGCATAATAATTATTCTACCGTTATTAGCCTTTGGTGTAATTTTCACAAGTTATATGTCAAGAAATGCTGATGGGTTAAGTTTAAGAGCAATTATTGCCTATTCAATTCTAACAATTGGCCTAGTAACAATATTTTTTAAGAATCAGATTATATTAAAAATCATGATTGTTGTTGCACTACTCTTCATAATCTATCTATATCTTTTTTCATTCATATAATGCTTTTATGGCCATGGAGATCAGGCAGGCTTTACATCATCTCGGAGAAATCACGGGAGAAATATCAATGGAAGACCTGCTTGATAACCCGCCAAAGGTCGGGCAAGTATCTTTAGTCGGTTTTGCCTGCCCATCCGCTTAGGCGGGTATTGGGAAGTAATCATCTTTCTCTTACCTAAACCTCTAAATCAGTCCACTTTTTCCTGACGTTTCACAGGGAAATAACATTACGACACTCAATATACAGATAGCAGAATCCTGGAATATAACCTGACGACAAAGTAGAGTATTGTTCTTGTCTTAAAGAGTAATTTTTATTTAATTTTTACCAATGAAAATCATTGTGAAAATCAACGTTTTAAGGTATATTTATTAGAAGAAAATCACATCTAATATTGCATAATCAGAGAGTACAAATATGTTAGAAATCCGAGGTCACGCGAGAGGCGGTCAAGGGATGGTTACCGCTTTCGAAATACTGGCAAAAATCTTTAGTAAACTCGGAGATTTCAACGTACAATCATTTCCTGCTTTTGGTGTTGAACGCACCGGAGCTCCCATACAAGCCTTTCTACGCGTAGCTAAAGGCAAAATTTTAAATAGAAGTAATATTTACAATCCAAATCTTATAGTAGTTTTTGATGAAACCCTCATCGATATGGTGCCTGTTTTTGATGGTCTTCAGGAAATGGGTTCAATATTGTTAAATACAGAAAAATCCATTTCAGAATATTGTAAACAATGCAGCAGTGTGTATACAGTTCCAGCCACTCAGATTTCCATTGATAAGGGTCTTGGAAGTAAGTCACTCCCAATCGTAAATGCAGCGATGATTGGAGCAATTATGCGGGTTCTTGAAGGGGATCCGGAAATTGCAAAAATGATTCTAACAAAAGAAGTACCTGCTAAACCTGAAGCAAACGCTGAATCCATGCTCCTGGCTTATCAAGGTGTTTTAGGATTAGAAAATAAAAATGAAATGCTCATTGAATCGTTTCATAAAACTGAGACAGACGATATTCATTTCAATATTGAAGAAATTCTAGCCGCTGAAAATAATAAACCAATTGAGGACTATTCCACTCCTTCCTGGGTGCAGCCAATGTCCTTAAACAAAACCGGCAATTGGAGGGTCTTGACACCAACTTATACTACAAAAACACCTCCCTGTACATCCAATTGCCCTGCAGGAACCGATGTTAGAGAATTTGTGAATCTCACTACAGAAGAAAAATTTGATGAAGCCTTTGATAAAATCTATTCAAGAAATCCGTTTCCCTCAGTTTGCGGAAGAGTATGTCCTCATTTCTGTGAACAGAATTGTAACAGAATAGAGGTTGATGAAGGATTAAATATTGGCGCTATTGAACGGTTTTTAGGGGACAGGCAATTTAAACGGGAAATCGAAAAAGTCCCTGTAACGAGGAAGGAAAAAATTGCTGTAATTGGAGCTGGTCCAGCCGGATTAACAACAGCACTTAGACTTGTAGAAAAAGGCTATGAAACCACGGTTTTTGAGGCTCTCCGTTATGCCGGCGGTATGATGAGAACCGGTATTCCCGAATTCCGTCTTCCCAAAAATGTACTCGATAGTGAGATTGAAAATATTGAAAAGCGCGGTGTAAAAATCGTTCTTAATAA
>JBDLIU010000171.1:0-9815 GCA_039714715.1 Bacteroidota bacterium | reverse complement strand
GGACCAATTTGGATATATCCCTTTCCCAGGCCCTTTTCAAGACCGAGTATGATTGCATGAACGACATCATCAATATGTAGAAATGCTCTTCCTTGCTTTCCGCTTCCCCAAACACTAAAATCGGTCTTTGGATAATATATTGCTTTTCTGATCAGAGATGGAATAACCTGGCTTCGTTCCTCCGAATAATCACACGGAGCACCATACACATTATGGAAAAGAAGTGAAAGGACCTTGATGTCAGTCTCCTTTTCCAACAAATCAGCTTCATATACCCCCATGAGCTTGCTCCAACCATAAGCTGACTCAGGATTGGCAGGATAGAGTTCTTCTTCTTTTAGCAGACTATATTCGAATGAATTCTGTAACTCCAGCGGAAAAGAACATGCAGTTCCGGCATAAATAAAACCTTTTACCTCCAATCTTTTGGCAAGATCTATTGTATTTGAATTGATAAGAAGGTTCTGCCTGAATAAACTTCCCTGGTTATTGAAAACATATCCTATTCCTGCTACTACATCAGCGAGATGAATAATATAATCAGTCCCTTTGAACGGTTCAATATCTGAAATTTCCTGAGAAAGGTCCAGCTTGTGAAAATACCTCTCGAGGTCTATAATTGGTTTATTCGTTACCGGATCGGTTAGATATTCAAGTTTACCTCTCCAAAGATTATCTATGACAATAACTTCGTGGTTCTGTTCTACCAATCGTTTCACTAAATTGGAGCCAATCATCCCTGCTCCGCCGGTTACAATGATCTTCGACATAATTAACTGTATTTACTTGGTTTAATAATATTGTAGCAAAATAAATAATTAAAATAGACTGCTTATGTAGCAAATTAGTAATTATTTAATCTTGAATACTTCAATCTATAATAGATATCCAGGATTCCAATTGATTTAAACAATTTAAGCAACGTTGTTCTCCGACCTGGATTAATAGGTATCTGCAATACTTCAGGCCACAAAATCTTTATGATTCTTCTATGTAGCTTGAAAAAGGGAATTGATATGTACTTTGGATGAACAGAAAGAAATAAACCGACTAAATCCCTGGAATTAAAAGGATTAATATCTTCCTGTGCAATATCCTTCTCTATTTGTATCTGAGTACCCCAATTAGCAAGTCTTTCTTCCCAGTAAAACAGATTAAGCATGTTGACATTATGCTTACGGCATACTTCCTGGCTCTCTAAAATCCACTTATTGTAGTAGTTCTCAGCAATGCCAAATTGAGACAATTGATTTAATTTAGCTAAGTTCTTACCAGTAATTTTCATTCTTCTATTCTTATACACTTCAAAACCAGCAGAAGCAATGTTACCGGGCAGATTTACCCGATTCTCAAAATTCAAATAGTAATTATAGATCAGAGGTAGAAAACTACTGGAGGCAAGTGTATTGTTCTGATAATAGATTTTTTTAAAATCCTCATCGACTTCAATATTTGGATTTAAAATGTTGAATTCAAGATCAAGCTTTGACAGCAATTCTCTGGGGACTGTAATATCCGGGCTTTCCTTATTCATGCTATCCCCTTTATTGACATAGTAGAATACTTTATCTGTAAAACGCTTTGTGGCAGCCAATAATATACGTGAATCTTTACCAGCAGTCACTGGAAGCATTACATTATAGCGGTTCGTAATACTTTCCATAAATCCTTCTATCATCTGAGCGCACTTTTTTGCGACCTCATTGATTGGCTGATATTCAATTTTTTTATTCGGCCAGTAACGAGTTACAGTGAAACTGTTTACGTCAAGAAAGTGGTTTGGCAGCAACTGCCTTATCTCATCATAAATAGTAAAATTTCCAATATTTGAGTTAAACAAGCGAACAAAATCTTTTGATTCATAAAACTTTAGTGATTCCCTATTCTTGGATCTGTTAATACCGAGAATGCCAGCCAGAAGATGTGGTTGTGATGCGAACCACAGTTTGTCCTGCCAATTACTATAATAAACCTTTCGTGCTGCTGTTGTATCATGTATGAGTCTTAGCATGTCTCCATTCTGATATATAATCACAAACCGTCCAGCATAACGATTAATATTCTTCAAAAAACGGCTAAAATTCTCATCAGAAATAGCCTTTAAGATATCTTTATTATCATTTCCCGTTTTTTTATAATCAAACATATCTCCCAGTAATATGAGGCGCAATTCACCCTTAGCGTATTGGGTGACCTTAAGATCAACATGAGTATATAACACCGAAGATCCTAATAATGAGAGTGAATTAAACAGAAACGGACAATCAATCGAATGTGGTGCCAGAATATACTGGTTCCTGAATTTTAGTTTTGTACTCACTTTTTCGTTCATATCATTTGGTTGTATCAACCTGATTAGAAGCGTAAATATAATATGTGAAAATCAAAGGCTCGTAAATCAAGATTTCATTCTGTGAACTGGTGTTTTTTTAACGAAACAGAACTCTATAAACAAATCCTAATAATCCGCATGATTCAATGAACTTAAGGATTCTATTCTTTCTACTGGGATTGATAGGTACATTTAAAGTCTCGGGCCATAATAGTCTATTAATTTTGGTATTTAATGAATAACTGGCACATTCAATACTATGTAAAGGCTGAACTGACAGCATAGTCTGGATAAGTAATCGTGAATTATAAGGATTAATATCATTCTGGGCAATATCCTTATCAAGTTGAATCTGGGTCCCCCAGTTTCCAATCCTCTCTTCCCAGTAAAAAAGATCCATGATATTAAAACCTGTCCGGGTACAAAGCTCCATACTATTCTTCATCCAGGTTGAGTAGCTCTTCTCCGCGTGACTAAATTGCTCAACCTTGTTTATTTTAAGAAGTGACTGGACATTAACATTTTTCTTAAAGAGGGGATAAAACCAGGATGCTCCTGTAGCTATATTTCCAGGCAGGTTTACCCGGTCACTGAAATTGATATAATAATTATAGATCAACGGAAGATAAAAATCCGAAGCCAATTCATTATTCTGATAATAAACTCTTTTAAAATCTTCATCCACCGGGATATATGGGTCAACAATATGAAAATCAAGGCCCAGCATTTGAAATAGCTTCTTTGGTATGTCAAAATCCTTGTGCTTCTCATCAATTCGCTTCTCTTTATTGATGTAATAGTACACCTCATCTTTTATATTACATGTGGCAGCAAGCAAAGTTCTGCTATCCTTCCCGGCTGTCACCGGCAACATTATTTTATACCTTGCAGAAATACTCTCCATGTTTCCTTTGAGCATTCTAGCAGAAATGCTTGCGCATTCATCTACAGATATGTCCACCTTCTTTTCCCTTGGCCAATACCTAACAGATCGGTATTCAGGTACATCGAAATAATGGTTAGACAAAACCTGCCGGATCTCATCATAGAAAGTAGTATCTCCAATATTTGAGTTATGAAGTGTCAGAAATCTTTCGGAACTATAATACTCAATTTTTGAAGTGTCAGTCGACTTTCTCAAACCAATAACTTTAGCCAGTAAATAGGGTTGAGAACCACACCAAAGTTCACTGTTCACCTTGCAATAGAAGATTTTTCTTGTGGCAGTTGCATCATGCGTTAAAAACATAGCATTATTCCTGATATAGAATAGAACATATCTTCCTGCATAACGATCTGTATTTTTCAAAAACCGGTCAAAATCAGCATCTGCAATATCCTTAATAATATCTTTATTGTCCTTCTTGGGATGTTTGTAATCAAACATATCTCCCAGTAAAATAAGGCGCAATACACCCTCAGAATATTGGGTTACTTTAAGATCTATATGAGTATACAATACCGAAGATCCGCATAAGGAGAATGAATTAAACAGAAACGGACAATCGATTGAACGGGGTGCCAAAATATATTGACTCCTGTGTTTAAGTTTTGCAATCTCTTGTTCATTCATATCACTGATCTTTAGATCTGATTTGATGCCAAATCTCACATTATCTTACAACTAAACTCCTTCTCATATAGTTCTTGATTATTCGGCGGGTATAATGGAATTTTATCGTCTTCTGAGCAAGTTGATTGTATTTCTCCACACTGATACGTTGAAAATGATTTTTAACAGGGTCCTCAAGAAGTCCATGCGAACCAAATGATGCATCTATATCATCGGAGATCTCCTCGAAAAAGCTACTTTCTACACCATGATCCGAATAGGGAAAAGCAAATACGCGGTAATCTATTGCAAATTTCTCCGATAGAAAATCAATACTCGATCTTGCCTGAGTGACCTGATCCTCAAGGGGTAACTCTGGGAATCGTGCATGATCAATGCTATGTCCGCCAAAGGTAAAGCCTTGATCAATAAGCTGTGATATCTGAGAGGTGGAGATATATGGTCGCTGAACTGCCAGAAATTCAGCAAAATCTATATCCAGCATGGAGGCAATCTGGTCTACGAGAGACCTTTTATTATAGGGTATTTTTAAAACAATCTCTAACAGATCGTCGCCAGGCAGGCTATTTTGTTTGACTAAATCTAAAATATCTTGTTTGATTCTTCGCGACACATGGCTTTTCAACCGTTCGACTACCATGCTCTGTTTATTGTCATGATTCAACGCTTTGTTATCCACAAAGTCCCTTGTTATGAATAACGTTGCCGGGATCTCCCTCGCCAGCAAAAGGGGAGCAGCCGTTTCGACGATCTCCCTGAATCCGTCATCAAAAGTCACCATAAGCGCATTCTCCGGAAGTATAGTCTCTCCTTTCAGACTGGCCAGGAATTCGGGCATTCCAATGGGGCAGTAACTCTTGCGATAAAGCTCCAGATCACGTAAAAAAGTTTTTACATCTCGATAATGATAGAGATTCTGTATATAAGGTAACTGAAGGTCAGATACCATATGATAGTTAACGATCAAAGGATTTACTCCCGCCCTTTTCCTTAGAAATGGCATTCCCAGTGGTATAGGGATATGTGAAGAAAATTTTCCCACTATTTCAGTTACTTAATGAGCTGCAAGTTTATATTTTTCATGCAAAGCTTTAACCACATGTTCCCATGTATGTTTCATAACCAGTTTCTGTCCATTCATTCCGATCCTTTTACGTTCTTCAGGCCTGGCAATTAGAAATTCGAGGGCCTTGGTAATTTCCTCAATGTTTTCATGATCTACAGATATACCCTCCTCTCCTTCCTTAAAAAAACCGAATATCCCGGAATTCTTAGCACAAATAATAGGAATCCCCATTGCCATACTTTCAAAATAGACACGTCCAAAAGTCTCAAAATAACTGGGCATAATAAAAATATCATATCTGTACATCTCTTCTGCTATTCTCTCATGTGGAACATACTCGCAGAAGTTAATATGATGCGTAAGATGATGCTCCCTAGCCAGTTCTTCCAGTTTTTCTCTTTCTGGTCCACTCCCAATAATGGTATAAGAAATATCATATTGATGAACCAGATCTTTAATACTAAAAATGACTTTGTCAATGTTCTTAAGCTTGATTAATGCTGATATGGTTAACAATCTGACCTTATCAGTATTCGCTGCCTTTTGAGGTTTAATAAAGGCCTTTCCAAATCCAAGGGGGGTCAACTCTATATTTTTCAGTCCGACACTCTTAAAATAGTCTGCATTTGTCCAATTAATCGGCGTTACCTTATTGGCATTTCTTAATATCTGAATGGCCATCCGCCTTGAAAGAAAATGATTAAAGTAATAGCGTTCATTATGAGATGTAATAAAGTATGGAATTCCAAATTTCTTATTGATAAGATATGCCAGCATTCCATCAGAGAATATATATTGAGCATGAATAATATCAAACTGATTTGAAGCAAGAAGATACTTTATTCTGCTCCGGTTAAGATAAAAGATAGATCTGGTTAGAATTGAATGCAGGTTTCTAAAACCCCATGAGGAAAGGAAAGGGAAAATCTCAACCTGAAAACCATGAATACTCAATTGAAACTGCTTTTTTAGCCTTTGTAACCGGGTTCTTTTTCCTAATATATCAAATAGGTGAAAGCTTAATTTAACTGGTTTAATAATTACAACATGATCCTCACAGTATAATTTCTTATAATTAATATAGGTTTGAAAGACGAAATCATTGGTCTTGAAAACATCCGGAATTGGCAGTATAGTTGAAATAGACAGTATCTTCATTATGTCCTCAAAATGCTTTAAAGCAAATCTTCATTCTTTCTTCTCATACCGAACCAACCCAGGAAGGTCCATTTGAAGTAGCTTCCAATATATGTGACATATTTCTTAATAAGTACTTGATAGGCGGTAATCCCTTTGGTATGTATACGATAGAATATAATATCCTTTGCCAGGTTTGTATTGGAACGAATTGAGGTAAGACTTTCAAAGAATTGCTTTAAAGATTTGTTTTTTAAATGGCTGATGCCAGTCATTTCTGTATCATTTAACAGCTTCAGCTTTTGAAATACCATATTCGTATATCCAGCCTCCTTTGCACGGAGTGAATAATCTACATCAGCGTGATATTGTGGAAAATTCTTCTCATCCAGGTAACCCACCTTCGAAATAATATCCTTATGGATCAAAACTCCTTGTCCAAGAAACCAGTCAACTTCAATATCTTTCTGGTATTCAGGCCCATCCGTTTGAGTTCTCCCAATTAATGATTTTCGACCTGTTTTTATATCAAAGGTCCCTCCCATTCCAAAGATTTTGTCAGGCTGTACCCTGTAGTAAAGCTTAGAGCAAATCAATGTTTTTCCATCCCAATCATTCAGGATATACTGCAATTGGTTAAAGTAGTCGTCCACTGGAAAGATATCATTCTCCCAGACCATGATAAAATCACTATCAAAGTTTTCAATTGCATACTTCATTCCGAGGTTCATACTACCACTGTACCAAAGATTTCCATCACCCTGCAGAACGATCACATCCTTCCGGTTTTCACGGATCCATTCACCAGTGCCATCGGTTGAACCATCATCAACCACAATGATCTCTATATCATTGCTGCTAAAGAATAGTGTCTCTTTTTGCTTCTCAAGAATTTGAAGACACTCCTTGTTATATTCCAGTCGGTTGTGGACCGGAATGACAAATGCAATCTTGTATTTCATAGTTTTCATTTAAATTTAATGATATCCTCTTCTGTTTTCAAATTTTGTTCGAGGTTCGATTTAGATACATCAATAATATAAAAAAGGCAACTAAAAAGAACGATATAATCAGGTTGTGAAAACGCTGCACTAGTTAAAAGCGAAAAGATAACAGCCAGGAACATGTATCTTATATAGATATATTGTGATTCTATCTTTATGATCAATGTTCTTATATTAATGGTAATGACCCCTATTAGAAAGAAGACCCCATAGATAATATAATTACCAATCAAACCGATATCACCCAGATAAAAACGATAGACTAATGCGTTCTGTCTGATCATCTTACCATACTCTGAGTCTGCCAAAAAAGCCCCATTCCCTGTAATATAAGCTAGCGGAGTCTTATAGAACTCAGTAAGATAATAATTAGCAGCCCTGATTCGAATATAATCCGCACCCTTCCCTGCATCACTCTGCGATTGAAGAATTAAAGCTTCAAAAATGCCTTGAAATATCAGGAATATTGCAAAAGCACCTACAGTTCCCAGAAATACGAGAAATAATTTGGATTTTACCTTTTTGTCGAATAATACAAATAAAACCACCATCAATGACATAATGGCCATTGTCTGACGGCCTCCATTCAAAACAATTATTGAGAAAATAATAACGACTAGAACCAAGGATTTTATCCGGGTAGTTCTTAAAAAACTCTGAACAGTAAGGAAAAAAGCAATAGTCATATAACCCCCTCCCGCCATATATATTCTTATGGTACCCCGAGCTTCCCGAATATATGCATCAAAAATGATTTTTGGATATAGAATGAACTGGACCAGATATAAGACTACAAAGAACAGTCCAAGCGCCATAAAAATCTTTTCCAGGTCTACAGGTCTGACTTTGAGCTGATGAAGTAAAAAATAGAATAGATAGAAGTACAGTGCTTTTTGAGCCATCATGGTTTGACCAAAGCTCTGATTACGAAAAATAATTGCCATGGCCATACTTGTGAAGATGGAAAGAATAATTAAAAAAATTGGCCCTCCAAAATGTCTGGGTATGCTTTTGCTATCATCGTAAACTATATGGAAAAGAATCAGAGCCACTATCAAGCCAATTCCTGCAAATTCAGCTACTTTCTGAACTGGACCAAGAACAGAAAAATGATAAAATGAAGTTGAACAAAGTATAATAAATACTACTAAAAAATTATTTATCCTCTTTAATTCCATCTCATACTATTTAATTCTTTCCATAAGTTTCAGGTAATAGTTATACATCTGAACTTTCCATCCGAGAATATTCCGGGTATAATAGTATTTAAAATTATCAATTGTTCTGGAATGTCTGTTTCTCACACGCTGTACATCTTCCTTTTTAGCAAGATGAATATCATCTCCGGGAAGTTCGAAAATAAGATTCATTTCATGTGGCTTTAGTGCCCGCCTGTAGCCTCTCTCGTGACTTGAACAAGGCTTGGTAGTTATTACATAAGGTACATTCAATGACGCCATATCTTTCACTCCATAAAGATCCAGCTCAAATTCAAAATTGTCGAATCCGGAAGATAACTGTTTGAGACACTCCGGAAGCAATTCAAGGTGTGAGTCATACACGCAATAGGAATCTGAGAACCTTTTAAACCGGCAACTAATTTCAGAAAGTCTCAAAGGAGTCTGACCCTGGAAGTTTACAGATTTCTTGTAATTGGTGCCCGGATCATTGAAATTTGTGGTATAAGAGATCCTTGGAAAGACAAAGAATTTCTTTTTGTCAGCCATATATCCACAGAAGTACTTTTTCCATGAAGTCTCAGGCCAGTAACGCCTAATAGGATCAGACATGGCAATTTTGAATAAATCTGGATCTGTTTGATACCATTCCCTGAATCTTGACCACTGACTACTTGTCCACGCCTGTCCCCATGAAGAAGGATGTTGGAGAAAGTAAATATCGGATTCATCACTTACTGGAGTGAAAGGCAATTCGGTAACTTCTTCAATGGCCTGGTTATACAGAGAAATACCGGCAATCTCCGGATCTTCATCATAAAAATCGAGGGCCTCACATGCATATTGATAAAAGTAGGGAGATACATAAAGATCATCCTCAAGGATAATTACAGATCCGAATTCCTGGGAGAGATCGGCACACTGCATGATGTGCCTTCTTAATCCCAGGGATTCTTCCTGGTACAAAACTTCCTTTTCACCAAAAGGCCAATCAAACTTTTTGGCGATCTCAAGCACATCATAATTGTGGGGAGCCTTGTGATCAATACTCACTACCAACCTCACATCTGAGGCATTTTTCATACGCTTCAATGAGGAAAGAATTCGCTCAAGAGATCCTGGCCTGTTATAGGCAACAACGACAATGACCGGTTTATATTTAAAACTTTGCATTAAATCAAATTGTCTGGAAATAAACTAATTACTAAAATGCATTTTTTTAAGAATAAAGCTATAAGTTTTCCTGATATCATCTCTCTGTTTGATTAACAAATGAGTTAAGTAGAGCAACACAGAGCCAATTGTAAACCATTGAAATCCCAACCATACTGAGAAAATCATTACTGTGGAGAGTCCCAATTTCGGTACCCAAAAGTTAAGGATGACCTTTGTGGAATACCCGAAGGATTTTTTAAACCCATAATATAAAACAATTGGAATATCTACACAAACAATGGCAATTGTGTAAAAGATTAAAACATGCACATATGAAATAAATGCCCCTGCTGCGATGGCCAGGATAATA
>JBDLIU010000170.1:0-9840 GCA_039714715.1 Bacteroidota bacterium | reverse complement strand
CGTAATTGGTCCTCATACAGCTAATATGGACTTTGTTCTTGGTATAATTGCAAGGTCGGTCCTGGGATTACAAGGAGCCAGGTATTTAGGAAAGAGCCAGCTATTCAAATTTCCATTAGGTATTCTTTTCAAGGCATTGGGAGGTTACCCTGTGGATAGGTCAAAACATAATAATACGGTAGATGCTGTTGTGGATATTTTTAATAAGCACGAAAGGTTTGGTATTGCATTGGCTCCTGAAGGAACCAGGTCGAAAGTAGATAGGTTAAAGACAGGATTCTATCATATTGCACAAAAAGCCAATGTTCCTATCTATATGGTTGGCTTCGACTATGGTTCAAAATCAATTATAGTTAGAGAACCATTTTTACCTTCAGATGATATTGAGAAAGACTTTGGAATGATTATTGATTTCTTTTCTGAGATTAAAGGAAAGTATCCGGCAAATGGTATTGATAAGGATATGCTACAGCCTACAATTAAATACCAGAAATAACGGTATTCTCCTATTTAATCTGTAAAATTTAATAAATTTGAACAAATCAATTCAAAACTCATGAAAAGAATCTATTTGATCGTTATCGCATTGTTGCTGGTTGGTGCATTTAACGCCCAGGCGCAATTTAAGTTTGGTGTTAAAGGTGGATTAAATCTCCCAAGTCTAAAAGATGCTGGAGGCACAATTGATATTAATAATAAAACCGGATGGCATGGCGGAGTGATGGCAGAACTAAAGGTGCCTTTATTTGGGGTGCAGGCAGATTTGATTTACTCACAAAATGCTTTTGAAGTACCCTCAGTTGGAGATTTAAAAACTTCCTATATCGATGTGCCAATAGTGGCCAAATTATATATGCTAAAGGTTTTAAATATTCAATTAGGACCTCAGTTTACCTATATGACCAGCTCAAAACTGGCTGATGTTGATATCCTGGATGATTTCAAAGAGAGTAATTTCAGGTTTGTTGCCGGACTTGGAGCCAAACTTGGCCCTATGGATATACACGGTAGATTTATTTTTCCATCAAAGACTGAAACCCTTCAGATACCCGGAGAGTTAAAGAATAGTAACATCCAGATATCCATTGGGTATTGGCTGAAGAATTAACAAATCACATTGATAAAGAAAAAGGGCTTGAAATTTCAAGCCCTTTTTCTTTAATATCATTAATGTTTATTGCTTGATCATATAATTTCTACGGGTAGTCTCATCTTTAGCTTTAAAGAAGCGAGTACCTCCAAATATCCAGTGTAATGAAATTTGAGCTCCTACGGCTAAATTAGCTCTTTCGCTTGCTAGATCCTGAACCTGTCCACTATTAACTAAATCAATCAGATCTTTTCCTCGCATATCTGTTAGGCTATAAGTTGCCTTTACATTCATCACCATATACATGTTTCTATGAACATCTAATGTAAGGCCAAAAGCTCCTGATAATGCAAGTTCTTTTTCTGCGAATTGATATAGAGCGTCAGTGTATTCTTCCGATCCTGAGATAAGTTGTTCATAGTCTTGAGGTATTGTATAAGTACCATCACCATTGTCAATCGCATTTATTTCTTCCGGAAGTACAAAATCCTCCAAATCTTGTGGATCTGTTGGAAAGTTATAATCACCTTGAACATATTTAAGGATTTCTTGCCCTTCCTGAAGCAAAGAGAGTTGTGGACCTAACTGAAAGTTCATTCTCGCTCTTCCATCACCTCCACCCATAAATTTAAGAAGTAAAGGAAACTGCAAATAACTCATGTCAAATTCTCTGGCACCCTGAATTGTGTTATAGGCATCAACAATTTCATAATACTGTCCTTGTGCAGCTTTAATGGCATCAAGAGAGAGTCCAAACTTTTTTGTTATATCCATACCAAAGCTGAAACCAATAGGTGCCATATTAAATGTGGTATTAGCAATATACGTTGGATCAGTCTTAAGGCCTTTGTCAAGCACGAAAGTACTATTCATTGCGGTTGAAACACCAACATTGAACCTTATTTGAGCCTGTGACTGAGACTGTACTATCAATATAAAAGTAATGAGTAATAGTGCTACCTTTTTCATATTAACTGGGTTATATTTCTCTTATTTAAGTTATGGTATTTAACCGTTGTAAGTTACAATAGTTTATAATATAAAAATACGTTTTTCTGTGAAAAGGTAACCACTAAAAAGCGACTGATATTGAATGAATATCCTGCAATAAATTATTTGATATGTAACAAGTTATTCTACAATAAACAGGTAGTAATTCTTTTTACCTTTTTGAACCAGCACATATTTATCCTGCAATAACTCAATACTGGCAGGTGCATCACTATCAGCAATTTTCTCTTTATTGATGCTCACCCCACCACCTTTAATCATTCTTCTGGCTTCACCTTTAGAAGCAAACACAACATTGCCACTCGCTTCTGATAAAAGGTTGGCAACGGTTAATGATAAGTCTTCTTTGTTGATGGTAGTTTGAGGAACACCATCGAAGACAGATAATAACGTATCTTCATCCAGTGACGACAAATCTTCCTTAGTTGACTTGCCAAACAATATTCCCGAAGCTTTTATAGCCATATCCAGGTCTTGTTGAGAGTGAACTCTCAGAGTAATGTCTTCAGCGAGTCTTTTTTGCAATGCACGTAAATGAGGAGCCTGGCTATGCTCTTCCAGGATAGCTTCGATTTCTTCTTTTTCTAGCAGGGTAAAGATCTTTATATAATTGGCTGCATCTTCATCCGAAGCATTTAACCAGTACTGGTAGAACTTATACGGAGATGTTCGTTTAGGATCCAGCCAAACATTGCCACCTTCTGTTTTACCAAATTTGGTACCATCGGCTTTTTTTATGAGAGGTGTGGTAATGGCAAATGCTTCACCTCCGTCTTTCCTGCGAATAAGCTCAGTTCCCGTAACGATATTTCCCCACTGGTCAGAACCACCAAGCTGAATGGCACAATCTTTATTCTTGTACAACCAGTAAAAATCATATCCCTGAACAAGTTGGTAACTGAATTCTGTAAAAGACATACCTGTTTCCAGTCGGCTTTTAACTGAATCCTTAGCCATCATGTAATTAATGGATATATGCTTTCCTACATCCCTTATAAATTCAAGGAAGTTAAACTCTTTAAACCAGTCGTAGTTGTTAACCATTTCGGCTGGATTCCCCTCTGCTTCAAAGTCAAGAAATTTACTGAGCTGATCTTTAACACACGCCAGGTTATGATTTAAAACTTCTTCAGACAATAAATTCCTTTCCGTTGATTTCCCTGAGGGATCACCCACCATACCTGTTGCGCCACCTACAAGGGCAATTGGTTTATGACCCGATCTCTGGAAATGAACCAGGGTCATTATCTGTACCAGGCTACCAATATGTAGGGAGTCTGCCGTGGGATCAAAACCAATATATGCAGATCTTACATCTGATTGCAGGAATTCTTCAGATCCGGGCATCATATCATGGATCATTCCACGCCACTGTAATTCTTGAATAAAGTTCTTCATATATTTCTAAAAGGAATCTTGTTTTTAAATTAAGGAGCAAAGATAATAATGGTCGTAGGATATCCTACGACCATTACATTATTAGTTTTAATACTTTTACATTCAAAATAGTTGCGAATGTTACCCTTTGAGAAAACCATAATTGATTTATTTAAAACCGAAGGAGTTGAATATAAGTTTGATTCAAAACATCATATTCTAAACAGTGGCAAGATTAACATCGAATTTATACCCTATTGTTCACTTCCTGAATACCAGCCCAGCTCCGCAGATGATCTTCCTCCCAATACGATCAGGGTTTGGGAAGATCAGGTTGTTAATAGCCAGGCTGTAATTGAATCACGAATATTATCATTCCTGGGTATTAGTAAACGAATTCATGCCAGGGAAACAGAAGTAAAGGAGATATCACAGCAGGTATTTATTGAGTTTGTTGTAATAAATCATATGAATATTCCAACATCAGGAAAGTACAGGTATGGCTTATTCAAAAATGATGAACTAGTTGCTGTGGCAGCTTTTGGGCGTAGTTGCCCTATTGACCAGGATGGGAAACGGTATAAATCACATGAGCTGATAAGATTTGGCAATATTCTTAACCATACAGTTGTAGGTGGTTTAAGCAAGTTGATAAGACATTTTGAGCAAGCTGTGAAGCCGGAACATATCATGACCTATGTTGACAGGGAATGGTCTGAAGGAAAAAGTTTGTTAAAGTTGGGTTTTAAGAAAGTAGGTATTACACCTGCTCAAACCTTTTACATAGACCCTGATATTTGCATAAGGAGATACAGATCAGAATTTCCTGGTGATATAGATGAGGATAGAGAAAATGATGGTTGGCAGGTGATAAAAAACCTGGGAAGCATTAAATTGGTGAAAATACTTGTGTAATGAATTATCCTTTGATTGTAATAACCGGTCCGACTGCTGTAGGTAAAACTAAGCTTGCCGTAGCTGTGGCTGCTAAGCTGAAAGGTGAGATCATTAATGCTGATTCGAGACAGGTGTACAAACAAATGGATATTGGTACCGGTAAAGACCTTGAAGATTATACGTTTGAAGGTCATGCAATACCATATCACTTAATAGATATACACGAAGCCGGTTATCAATATAACATCAAAGAATACCAGCAGGATTTTCATGCAGTACACAATTCATTACAGGAAAAGAATATCTCCACAATATTGTGTGGGGGCAGCGGTTTGTATATAGAATCAGCGTTGGAGGGCAATCCCTTTGCATTTGTGCCTATTAATCAGCAATTAAGGGATGCACTTGAGGATGAGTCTAAATCAAAGTTGATGGGGAGATTATCTGATGTTATCAGGGAGCAACTGCATATCACCTCTCTAACCACTAAAAAACGACTTGTAAGGGCTGTTGAGATATCAGAGTACGTACGTGATCATCCTGAACAAAAAGCCAAAGGAGAGCGTTTAAATGCCGATATTTTTGTTTTGACTTTAGATCGTGCGAAGGTGTTGGA
Source organism: Bacteroidota bacterium (assembly GCA_039714715.1). Classification (GTDB taxonomy): domain Bacteria; phylum Bacteroidota; class Bacteroidia; order Cytophagales; family Cyclobacteriaceae; genus S012-113. Next base: position 4,849 of record JBDLIU010000170.1, on the reverse strand, counting down.
GAGGATAAAAACAAGACTAAAGCATCGACTTGAAAATGGGATGATTGACGAAGTTCGTGGATTACTTAATCAAGGACTAACACCTGAGCAATTACTCTACTATGGGCTTGAGTACCGATGGATTACTATGCATGTAATAGGAGAGATGACCTATGACGAAATGTTTGATCGACTCAACATCTCCATAAGACAATTTGCCAAACGCCAGATGACATGGTTCAGACGTATGGAAAAAAGAGGTTACCAGCTTAATTGGCTGGACGGTGAAAAAAGTATTGAAGAATTAAGTAATCAAATCGTTTCCAGGTATCAATAATAAGAAGGGCACAATAGTGCGCCATGTATTCTGTCTGATCTGAACCTGAAATTAACCATCAATTCATGTGTTCCGTGTGAATACTGTGCAATTTCTGATGTGGTATATTCAAAAGCGTAGCCCACATGAAGTTGTGGCAATAATTCAAGTTCGAATAAAAACGTAATGTTATCAGTTAATCGATAGGTAGTTCCGAACTTAACCGTTTCATAGAAAACCACGCCCATAGTCATATCAAATGTAAGTGGAGCTCCTTCCTGGAACCTTATTAAGGCTGAAGGTTTTAGCATTATATCCTTATTAAGGTTAAATGTAGTACCACCATATAGATAGTAATACCTGTATCTTTTAGCCTCACTAAGTACTCCTTCAACATCCAAAGCACTACTATTAATTAGAAAGGGTACTGAAAGGCCCAGGAATGTTCTATAGTTGGTAAAATATAATCCTGTACCAAAATTAGGATTCCAGGCCTGTACTGCACCAGTCAACAAATTGTCAGAGAGATCCTTTAAATTCAATTTGTTGAAGTCAGTTTTGATATTATTGAAACCACCCTGAAGGCCCATACTTAATACACCAACAGGTGTGGTTATTTTGTATGAAAAACTTCCGTATAAGCCTAAATCATTGTGGATTCCAATAATATCATTACTGAACATTATCCCCACACCAATTCTGTTCCTCATAAAACTGCTATGAACACTGAACATATCGGTGACAGGAGAACCTGGAAAATTGACCCATTGGTCACGATGGATTGCTGTAGCGCTGAATTGAACATTAGCACCAGCATAAGCTGGATTAATTGTTAATCCTTCAAACAGATACAAATCTGTAACTGGTTGCTGTTGCGCAAATAGCGTATTGCCGGCTAGTATTGAGAATAATATAATACCTAACTTTTTCACTTTATCTCATTAGTTCTAAGTATCCTGTTTTTGGTCTTGAACCATCACCTTTATCAATGATATAGAAATATGTACCATCAGGCAAGTCTTCACCAATTAAATATAATCCATTTTCACCAACTCCTCTAAACACAATTTCATCATTATTGTAAAAGTCGGCTTCATATACCAGTATACCGGCCCTGTTAAATATTTTAACATTATTATTCGGGAACAAGGTAATACAATCAATCTGGAAATCATCATTCTGTCCATCTCCATTGGCGGAGATACCATTGTAATTAGTTATTTCCGTATGAATAGTTGCCGCACCATCTGTTTCACAACCATAGAAGGTGGTAACAGTTACCTCATAATCGCCTGAAGGATATTGGTACAGGTTTGTAGCCCTGTCTATCTCTGCTCCTGTAGTTGGATCGAACCAGGATACAGTCTGGATTTCGTAAGCATCCAGGAAGACAAGCTCAATGGACCCATTAGTCGCTTCACAATTAGCCGGTACTATGTTATATTCAAATTCAGGATATACTCTTTGATCCAAAACGGTTACAGTTTCCGGATCGGAAATACAACCGGTTTTAATATCTGTTGCAGTAACCGTATAATCACCTGCCTCCAGATTAATATGATCATAATCAGTACCATCTGGTGTTGATCCAACAGTTGAACCATTGTACCAGTCAAATGTATGATCAAGCACATCACCGTTAACATCAGCCGTTACTTCACCATCATATGGAGGGATACACATCTCCTGATGATGGAGTACAGTTGCAGTAGGAGTTGGCGGTGTAACCGTACCGTCTGTTATCTCACCCGAGGCAATATTAATACAATGAGTCAATTGATCAGTTACCACCACAGTATAAGTACCCGTAGTTAATTCTGAAAGTCTATATTCATCGTGTATGGCAGTTCCTGTTGTATCGGTTCCAGTATACCATTCGAAATCATAACCACCCACAACGCCATTAACAGAGGCTGTTAGCTGTCCGTTAGGTTGGTCAACAAAACAATTAGTTAAAGGATTGTCTTCTGTTAGTATTATTTCAGGTATTACTCTATTATCACGAACATCTCCGGATGCTATTAACGATGGACAATAATTACCACTTGTGTCTTCAGCATATACTGTGTAAGGCCCTATAGCAAGATTATCTATATGAGAACCGATATATGTATTGCCGTGTTGATCTTCCCAATGGAACACAAAGTTAGCTGTATCTACATCAGGGTGATTAGTAACCCTTGCTTCCAGAACTCCATTAAGAATGTTACAGAAGGTAACGGGTTGTTCTGATACAGATATCTGAAGCCTTAATTCCTCCTGGGCATCTTCGATGAAGTAGATATCTGTGTTTGAGCAATTAGTGGTGTTATCATATACATCAACTAAATATTCACCCGATGCAGCATCTGTTAAAGTGCTGGAATTACCATTAGCAATTAAGCTATCAGGATTCACAGTAGGACCATGGTACCAGGTAAATAGGTAGTTTGGATTGGTGTCATCATTTCCACCATCTACTGTGGCACTGAGCGAACCATTTGGTGTCTCTACATCACAACTTGATTGAGGACGATTAAGATTAATTAATACATCCGGGATAATGATATCATCAGGTAAAATATTTACTTCTTTTGGAATAGAAATACAATTTGTGATGATATCCCTTGCAATTACGTAGTAAGTTCCAGGATCCAGATTTTCCAGTATTGGTATTGTTGCTGGAATAGGATCAACCAATTGTATACCCACATCTGGATCAGTATCATACCACTCAAATACAAAATCAGCTAATAATGCCGGCTGACCACCAACCTGTACTGAAAGAACTTCAATTTGTCCTGTTGGATTACAATCCAAAGGATCAACAGTGGCAACATCGATAATATTGGGTTCACTGATACTCAGGTCTAATATAAGCGTATGACCTTCTGTATAGCTACAACCAGTTGCAATATTGGTGACGGTTACAGAATAACCACCGTCTAAAGCAGGGTTAATCACGGTTGTAGTATCGGGTAGTGCTAATGGTGTTCCGTCTAATGCCCAGCTATAAGTATATGGACCTACCGTAGAACCATCAAATTCTTCAGCAGTTACGGAGATTGATCCATTAGGTTTTAATTCATCGCAACTGGAGTTAACAGTTGTAGCAAATGATAAGATAGGATCAGTACTTATGTCCAGAACAATCTTACTTACCGGAGGACCATAGCAGCCTGCGCCAAGCCCAATACCTACATTAACAGGTACTAGCTGTACATAATAAGTGTCTGCGCCCATAGCTGAATATTCACCAGCACCGGTTCCTGTTAATAACGCAGGACCAATAATTGGACTACCCAAATCATCCTGAAGTGGTGATGTATCAGGGCTACCTCTATACCATAAGAACTCGAAATCTGCAGTTGTAACAGGTATGTTCGCTCCGGTATTAGGATCAAACAAGGTAATATCCGAATCATTAATAGTAATTGAACCGGAAGGATTACAGATATCCTGGTCTAACACAGTGGCATTATCCAGTGTAAGGGTAGGAATTGCAGGTTGATCATCTACCGTAAACGAAGCTGTGAATGAACAGCCGGTAGTGCCATCCTGTACTGTAACCGTATAATCTCCGGGAGCCACATTAACCAGTGTTTCCTGTCCGGCAACAGATTGATCTATCGTATCACCCGGGAAAGTACCATCTACCCATGGGGTAGAAATATCATTTCCTACATACCATGTAAAGATTGATGTTGGTGAAGGAACCGGTACACCTGATGTAGTTGCATAAGCCGTAATAGTTCCATTAACATCACTGTTACATGCTGTGTTGGATGTTTGATCGAAGGTGATTATTGGATCAACAGATTGATCTTCAATAACAAACTGGTAAGGAGTTGATGTACAACCCAGACCACCTTCACCAGGGTTAGTGTTTATCTTTTTAACTTCCAGCCAGTAAGTGCCTGCTCCGGAAAATCCCGGATCATTTATATCATAAGTTTCTCCTGCAGTAGCTGAAAAACCTATATCAGTATAAAGTGAATCTGCTGTATTGAAGTCTTCACCATAATACCATGTAAACTCGTAGTTACTTAACGTGTTATCAACAATTGTATTAAGCGTTATTGACTCAATCGTGTTTACGTTGTTGATTGTTATTGAGCCACCTACTATACAGTATAGTTGATGAACAATATTATAATCAGGATCCAGTAATAATGGAGGTATCTGATTGTCAGGAATACTAAATGCACCAGTTGTGGCACAACCAGAACTATCATAACTCAAAGTGAACGTATAATCACCAGGAAGCAGGTTAGTGAACTGATGAGACGCATTAGCGTTGGTTTCAACACCAAAATCAGTGGGTCCGCTTACGAAGCTGTAAGTCCATGTTGTTAATGGAATTGTAGTTCCATTATCATCCGGTGTAATGGTAGCAGTACCATCTGCACCTGCAGGGTCGCATGATGTATTGGCTGTAACTGTGAATGTATAAGTTGGATCTACAGAACGGTCAATAATCTCGAACTGGTAAGGAGCGGAGGTACAACCTACCGCGCCTTCAGCAGGAGGGCCTGCGTTAGCGTTTATTTTGGTAATTTCTACCCAGTAGATACC
>JBDLIU010000169.1:0-9960 GCA_039714715.1 Bacteroidota bacterium | reverse complement strand
TATGCCCACATTTATATTTCTAACAACTGGGTTCGCGAAATTGATAAGTATAATGGATACGGAACCCAGGATTATCCTGAAGGGGTTTTCAGTGGGGTGTATAATTCATCCATACGAAATGCGGTAGAAGTACTGAAACTAACATCCGAGGGAGAGAAATATGAGAACAGGTGGCACAACGTACAGGCTCAGATTATTGCAATCGTAAGTTTTTCCAAATTAACAGACATGTTTGGTGATGTTCCCTACAGCGAAGGCGGGATGGCTAAATACGGTATAGAGGAACCTGTATATGACACACAGGAAGATATATATACCGATATGGTTGACAGGTTGGAAAATTGCATCAGCATATTAGAAGAGCCTGAAGCCGAAGAACATATTTACACTTCAGATGTTGACCCAATCTTCAAGGGGGACCTTGATAAGTGGACTCGTTTTGCCAACACCTACAGGTTTCATCTGGCCATGCGAGCCAGGTTTGCCGATCCCGGTAAATATGAGCCTGTTATTGAGGAATGTCTCTCTAATCCTTTAATTGAAAGCAACGATCAGAATCCTACGCTGGAAACTGCAGAAAGTAAAAGTGAACTTTATAATCCCTGGTACTGGTACTGGCAATCCAGTCAGGAAGGGGTATATAATCTTGTGTGGGCCGACAAGTTTATTTCCACTCTGGATGAAACCAATGACCCGCGTTTGTCATTCTTTGCTGCAAAAAATCCAGATGATGAATACAGGGGCATGCCAAATGGCTTAACCGATGAAGCATTTTCTGCATTTAACAAAAAAAATGCATCTGTACCCTCAGAAAATTTCTTCGCAAAAGACCAGCCCATCTACTTGCTTACGGCTGCCCAAATCTGGTTACTCAGAGCTGAAGCTTCCCTGTTTAATCTGAATGGTGCCAGTGGCGATGCGAACCTGATGTATCAAAGCGCCATAGAACTGGCCATGGAGCAGTGGAATATTCATGGGGATTCCATAGCGGCCTATCTGGCCGATGAAGCAGAGGCCACACTTTTTGGAGACCAGGACAATATGTTCAGACAAATATCCACTCAGATGTGGATCGCCAGTGTTCCCAATGCTTTTGAATCCTGGTGTACCATTAGAAGAACAGGCTATCCGGTGATTCCCCGGAGAACCAGCTCTCTGCTTTCACCTGGAATCACCGACGGCCATATGCCAACAAGAGCTTCCTATCCTTTTACCAAGGAGCTTACAATTAATGGAGACAACCTGAATGAAGCCATTTCTCGTCTGCCTGGCAGTGAGGACAAAATTGACACAAGGCTCTGGTGGGATGCACGTGATATTCAATAAGGATCTCTTAGCTATAGATTAAAAAAAATGCTTTCTTTTGCACTGAAAATGGATTTGTATATATGTCAAATATCTAAAACTTTGAACGGATGAATTATAAAGGATTATTGAAGATAGTATCAGGATTAGGACTTATCCTGTTTCTGGGGATTTGCTTTACAGCTTGTAATGAAGAAGAGCCAATCCCCCCACCAACCCTTGATGTTTTCATCACAGTGGATGGGTTTACAGTAAATATCGCGGCCGAATCACCAGAGGCAACTTCCTGGCAATGGAACTATGGTGATGGTACAGTTTCTGATTCAGTGGGCAGCCATTCCTACACCTATGCGACAGGTGGAGAATTCTCAATTGTATGTACGGTTACAGGTGAGGGTGGCGAAACCACTGAGACTGAAGCAGTCACCATTGCTACGATCCAGGACCTCTTAAGCGGAGGATCGGGTGCCAGTAAAACATGGGTGCTCTCCAGAACTCCCGGAGGCGTCGACGGCGTTGGTCATATAAAATCGGAGCTAGTGCCTAATATTTTCCCTGCAATCGCAGATATGCTGGACTTTATAGGCATACCTGATGAATATGACAATGAGTATACCTTTAGTTTTGATGGCAGCTATGACATTGATAATGTAAATGGAGATATCATTTCACCCTGGGTCTATAGTAGCTTTGAGGTTGATCCTAGTGACATTGTAATAACAACATCCTATGGATTCTTCCAGATTACTTCTCCAAATCCGGTAGGTGCCACATGGACTCTGCACGAAAATGCGGATCTGACACTTGAAACTGTATATGATGAAGATATTGATGTAGGACCCAAGCCGGGTGTTCCCGAAACTATCGAATATGAAAATGTGGATTACATTACCTTCTCAGATGGTGCTTTCATCACTCTGCTTGACTATACAACCACGGCGATGATCAGGGAGATATCACCTGAAAGAATGGTGATTAGCGTATTCTATCACGAGTTTATGGGCGATCCGGGGAATGACGGGGACCTGTATCTGCGACCCAGCCTGGCATTGACCCTTACCTATATTACCAAATAGCAAGGAAACAAAAAAACCATCAGCTGCTCAGCAAGTGGGTAGCACATTTCATAGCCGGTAAAATTAACCGGATGAATGCTTCAGCCAAGAATCCTTTTGTACTCGGTTTACCAACAGGTTCATCCCCTGTGTTGGTTTATAAGGAACTGGTGAATCTGTATAAGGAAAAAAATGTATCCTTTAAACATGTAGTGACCTTTAATATGGATGAATATGTGGGAATAGCTGAAGACCATCCCCAGAGTTACCACTATTTCATGCGGAACAATCTGTTTGACCACATCGATATTCCTGAGGAGAATATTAATATTCTGAACGGCAACGCAGCAGACCTGGAAATGGAGTGCGAACAGTACGAAGAGAAAATCAGGGCAGTGAATGGAATAGACCTGTTTTTAGGAGGGATTGGCCCGGACGGACACATTGCTTTCAATGAACCTGGATCATCGCTTTCTTCCCGTACACGAATCAAAACACTCACATACGATACCCTGGTGGCCAATGCCCGCCTCTTTGAAAATGATATTAATAAAGTGCCCAAAACGGCACTTACTGTGGGCGTTGGCACGGTGATGGATGCCAGTGAACTGCTTTATATCATCAGCGGATACAGCAAAGCCAGGGCTTTGCAGATGGTCGTAGAGGAGGGCGTGAATCATATGTGGACCGTCTCCATGCTTCAATTGCATCAGCGTGGGATGATTTGCTGTGACGATGATGCCACATGGGAATTGAAAGTGGGTACTGTCAAATATTTCAAAGAGATTGAAAGCGACAGTTTAATTAATTTGCCCAGCCTTCATTAAAGGAAACTCCGGAAAAGAGCCATCAAAAGGAGCACCAACAGTTAAGGCTGCCCGGGGAGGAAGTTAACGTAAAAGAGGCCGTATCTAAGGATACAGCCTCTTTTTTTGGGTTTTATGTCTCTCTTAATATGGCAGACCGGTCCCCTGTAGCACCCACATCTTTGACCAGGCGCTGTTTTTACTATCCGGAGCAGCAAAACTAGTTGTTTCAAGTAATTCTATCGCAGCGTCAGCATTAACTTGGTTAAGTGAAATTTCATCATTCATATGATAATAAAACCGGAGCGGTAGTGCTTGTCTTTTTGCGGTCTCGCCTGTTTGTAAATCCGGCAAACCGGTTCTTCTGTAATCGAACCATGATTCTGCAGCAGCTGTCCAGCTCGCTATCCATTTTTGCTCTATAATTTCCTCAAGTCCGGCAAAAGGCGCTCCGGCAATATAATCGTTGTAAAAACTACCCACACCCCAGGCATTCAGAGACTGCTGTACCCCGGCATTATAATGCGTTTCGGCATCTCCTGAATCCCAACCTTTCAATGCGGCTTCAGAAAGAATGAAGTGCACTTCAGAAGCTGACATCATTCTTGACAATAATAAAGGCCCTGAAGTCTCCTTATATATGTCATTTAATTGTGAGACATGAGGATTGTATACAGCTTGCTCGAGATAGGGATTCAGATTGTATTGGGGTGCTCCAGAAAGTGAAGGAGGTATACCTACCCATTCCGGATCATAATTTAAAGCGTTGTTCCATGCTGCTACATAATCATCCTCTATGTTCTGAGCAAAATGTCGTTCATTACCGATTATTTCATCTCTGTCATCTTCCCATCCAGGTTCCAGAACTAAAGCATATTCAATTTTATTAGCCCATATCGCCAATCTGGGGTCATTCAAAGCCTGCATGGCTTCTACCAGAGTAGCACACATTTTTACTCTGAAGTACGAGCCGGTGGTACTTTGGTCAAAAACGGTATTAGTTGGCCACGAATCTGATGGGGAGGTTCCTATATAGCTAACATTGGCATCATCAGATGCATCAGTAATCAGAGGGTATATATCCGGATTAGAAGTGATATTATTAATGCCTTGTTCAGCAATACCAGGCTCTTTCTCTGATAACCTCATGTAATACCTGAGTGCCAGAGAGTTTGCAAACTTCCTCCATTTTGATACGTTCCCTCCATACAATACATCCTGGCTTGGAACTATACCTGAATAGGCATTCACATCCTGAGACAACAAGGTATTGGCAGTTTCCAAATCGGCAAGGATTCCCAGGTAAATATCTTTCTGAGCATCGAACACCGGTTTAAGATTTTCTTCACCACCAGCTTCTCCGTTTAGAGCAGCTGAATAGGGAGCATCACCCCATAAATCAGCAATAAAACCAAAAGTATAGGCTTCCAATACCAAAGCAACTCCTTTATGAAAATCAAGCTCCGAATCAACAGATTTATTGTAAAACTCATCAATATTTCTTAATTGACCATAATAGCCGGCCCAGCTTTTAGAGTTAATGTCCCAATCATAATCATTATGGCCACCGGACCAACCGTCTTTTTGGGTATGTTGCATAACTCCTGCAATATCACCGTATCCTAAGTCCACTACAGACTTGGATACACCGGTTATTATAGTAGCCATTAATAAATTAAGATCTGCCTGTTCTGGATCAACTCCATTTGGATTTATATTTAATTCATCCAGATCTTTACATGAAAGAACCAAAGTAAGTATTAAAGTTAAAACAATTATAAAGCTGTTTTTAATTTTATACATGATATTAGATTTTTTGTTTCTTAAAAAGTAAGACTGATTTTAAATCCAATAGGAACCACCCACGGATTCACATTATATCTTTCTATACCTTGTTTGAATTGTGTTCCTCTGTTACCGGAACTGGTTTCAGCCTGAAATGCTCTCTCAGGATCAATGCCAAATGCTGAATCTTTAGTCCATAACATGATGTTACGGCTATAAATTGAGAAACTCACATTTTGCAAATTTGCCTTACTTGAGATTCTATTGGGTAATTGATAGGTTAGTGAGATCTCTCTTAACTTAATATAGTCTGCATCAAACATTGATGGAGTACCAAAATCCCAGGGGAAACTTACTACATATGGCAAAAAGGTTGTTCCTTCACCACCCAGGTTTTCATGGTCTAAAATGAAATTCCCATCTTCATCATGATAACCCACTACCCCGGGTGCAAATGTTGCATCATAGACTTCAATACCGCTAAAGGATTCCGGAAATCCTCCGTATTCGGGTGTTGGGCCTCCTATCGGCCTTAAACTTTCACCTAATAAAAATTCATCTGCATTTGCAATAACCCAGTTGCGAAGCTCTTCTCCTGGTCCCAGGTCACCGGGATGTATTAAATTGTCAAGCCAGGTTTGCGTCATAACACTCTCTGACATATAGCGTTGTGTTTGTGACATATACTGACCGCCATGTCTCCAGTCAAAGGTCATGCTTAAGGTAAAGCTTTTAAAAGAAAGTTGTGATTGTAGTCCCATAATAAAATCCGGATTATAATTTCCTACTTTCACTTGTTCGTCTTCTGCCAGCCATTCGGCATCTAAACCTTCTCCAATAAGGGGATACCCGTAATAAGGAGAGTTTTCATCTGTAACCCTTTTAATACGTGATGAGTAAATATTACCAACCAAACCATCTTCACCAGTTTCAGGATTAGCGGCATAGCCTTTAGATTTACTTTTGTTATCACTCCAAAATTCAATAAACTCAACACCTTCATCAAGCTCAATTATTTTTGTTTCGTTCTTTGTGAAATTCAGATCCAGATCCCAGTTCCAGTTTCCGCTTCTTACAGGTGTACCGCCCAACATCAATTCCCACCCTTTACTTTGCAGCAGTCCGGCGTTGAGTTTTTTTCTACTGTAACCTGAAGAAGCTGCTAAAGGTATATTTCCTAAAATTTGATTACGATTGTCAACTGTATAATAGGTTCCTTCAAATCTTAACCTGTTGTTAAACATTTTGAGATCAGCACCATACTCTAAAGAAGTGGCTTCCTCCGGCTTAAGGTCAGGAGTTAATAAAGTTCCGGGCTTATTTAGTCTGATTGCATCACCCCATTGTCCTGAATTACCGTAAACCGGGTACAGACTGTACGGAGATGTGTCATTACCAACCATTGCCCAACCGCCTCTCAATTTTAGCATGTTCATATTACTGCCCATGTTAAAAATTTCATTTACTATGACACTTAATGAAGCTGAAGGGTAAAAGTAAGAGCGATTTTCCGGTGGCAATGTACTAGACCAGTCGTTTCTTGCTGTCAGATCCAGGTAAAGTATCCTTTTCCATCCAAGATTAGCCAGTGCGTAGACGCTATAAATACCCCTTTGAGACCAACTATTGGAATAAGCTAACGAAGCTGAACTTATATTCTGGACATTAAATACATTAGGAACGATCAATCCGGTGCCTCGTTTAGAGGAATTACTAATAGCGGAACTTTTTGCATAAAGCGCATTACCTCCTGCGGAAACTGAAAGATTAAAAGCTTGCCAGTCCTTATTGTAGGTTGCCAGTACATCAACATTTCGTTCAGACCTGGCAAGATCAACAATACCATAAGCTCCGTTATTCGGTTCTTTAGAATAGCCAGGCGCCATTTTAGTTTCACGTACCTCATCACTTTGATCTAATGTAAAGCGGCCCATTATATTAAAAGATGGTAAAACCTGCCAGTCAGCGACTAAATTTCCATAGTTCCTGTTTCTGGTAAAACTATTATTTACTTCATGAGCCAGGAAATATGGATTCTCATGATTTGAAGAAACGCTTCTCACTTCAGACCCTTCTTTACCAGGAACCCAATAATCTTCCAGTCTTTGAATATCAATATTTGCAGGTGTTGAATAGGCCCATTGTAAAGGATTTGTCCCTCTGTTACTGGACGGTCTGTTATTGGACCATGAACGACTCACGTTAATATTCGTGCTAATTGTTAGCTTTTTATGCACTTTGGTGGAAGCAGACAAAGACAAACTATTTTTAAATAAGTCGGAATTTGGAATTAATCCATTGTGAGACATGTTTGTAAAGCCCAGTCTGTAGTTTACAGCTTCAGAGCTGTTTGACACTGCTACACTGTTGGTAGTGGTAAAACCGGTATTCACAAAATTCTTAACATTATCAGGGTATGATACAACCTCCGTTGGTATAGGTACTCCGTTTGCATCAAGAGGTGCATCCCATTGTACAGCCCAATAGCCCCGGTCATTTTCGGGACCATTACCTGTTCCATCGCTGGCATTAATATCGGGTAATACTCCCCCGCCAACATCTTCCGGTCTAAATGAGAAAAAACCGGTAGAAAATTGAGATTGCACATTCACAAACTTAGAAGGGATATCAAAAACCGTGTTAGATACAATAGAGACTCTAACTCCCTCCAAATCTTTTGCTGTTTTAGTTGTTATAAGTACAACACCATTACCGGCGCGTGTTCCATACAATGCTGCTGCACTGGGTCCCTTTAATATCGTTACGTTTTCAATGTTTTCAGGATCCAAATCAGAAATAGCATTTCCGTAATCGACCCTGTTATCATCACCAAATCCTCCAATATTATTCACAGTATTTCCCATGGGTATACCATCAACAACAAAAAGGGGCTGGTTGTCAGAACTCAACGATGTAGCACCTCTGATAACCATGCTAACCGAAGATCCGGTACCTCCGGTAGAATTAATGGTAACGCCGGATACCTTACCTGCCATGGAATTCAATACATTCTCCTGAGTGACTCTTGTTAGTTCTTCCCCGGCAACCTTTCCCACAGAGTAACCCAAAGACTTGTCTTCACGTTTTATACCCAAAGCTGTAATAACAACCTCCTCCAAAATTTCAAAACTTTCATTGAGCTCGATGTTGATTATACGACGCCCCTCAACAGCAACCTCCTGGGTTTCAAATCCCACGTATGAAAATACCAATATGGCATCATTCCCCGGAACTTCAATATTATAATCACCGTTACTATCCGTTATGACACCTATTTGAGTTCCTTTTACAACGATGGTTACACCCAGCACGGGCATACCATCAACTGAAGATGTGACATTACCTGATACCGTGAAGGATTGTTGATTTTCAACATTCCTTACCGATTCATTATTATTCAACCCAAAAGCATCCACCGGGATACTTCCGATAAACATAGTAGCAAATGCAAGAATGGTCAACAAGCGTTTGCTTAACTTCGTTAGTAAGTGGTTATATTTCATAATTGTAAGTATGTGAAATAAATGTAAATCGTTCCTTTTATAAGTCTTGACTTGATCTACTGAACAACTTCGAATGTAAGTACAAGTGCATGCGTGTTTGCCGGAAGATGATCAGGTGAAGCTGCCATGAACATTACAAGCCTCATTGTTTTGTCAGTAATTTCCTGAACTAACACTTTTCTTTGGAAATCCAGGAATCCTACAAACTCGGTACCTGAAAAGTCGAGTGTACTCACATTGCTGTAAGTTAATACTCCTCCGGGTCCGTAGACTGAAGGAACATCGAAATCTTCATTCTCAACGTAGGTGAAGGTAGCCCCAGCCTCCGGGGTGTATAAGCCGGTACAAAGACCAAAGTCCGCACCACCATCATTTACAATGTCCGCACCGCCGGTCATAACCAACTGATAAACGTAACCACTGAAGGCGGCGTTATCATCTTTTGTGTCGTGGCCATAACTTCCGTCAAAGTGAAATGTATATTCATCGAGATATACTTCTCCCATACCTAAAAACAGATCGAATGCACCTTGCGGCAGTGTTTCAGGAGCTCCATCAGCTACAGTAAATTCAGCATCTGCATTGGCTAATTTATCCTCTGCCGGGTGGTTTGCAGTAAGTCTCCATGTTTTACCATTGGGGGCTGTGGGACCTCCGGTAAGCAATACATATGGAGTAAGTGCCACTGCTATTTCAACTGTTGCTGCATCTGTAGCTCCCTCATTATCAGCCGCAGTCAAAACAACTTTGTAATATCCCCCATCTGCATAGACATGCACTGGGCTTTTCTCAGAGCTCGTTTCACCGTCACCAAAATCCCATGACCAGCTAACAGCACTGTGTGTAAGTGCCGTAAATGCTACTTGTTTATCGTTGACACTGAAAAAGATATCTGCTGAAATTGGAAATGTCGGCCGGGTTTCCTCTTTAGAGCATGACGACAATATAAAGATCATCATAACAAGAAAGATAGAACCTGATAGATGAGGCGTTTTTTTCATAATAGATATATTGGTTAATTTAAGTTTTGATAAATATTTCTTATCACTATACAATTACCAAAAAAGTTTAATACTTTCCAAATTGCCTTAGTTTTATATTGTTTCTTAACATATTATTTTGTGATTATTTAATAAAAATGTAAACTGGGTTAATATTTATTATGAAAATGTTAAAATTCCACAAATGAAAACACTTAATATTATAATCCTTTTTATTTTTTCACTGATTTCAGCACACGGACAATCTTTCAAAGCCGGCGCCGCTAAAAGGGTGATTACACCGGACCCCCTCTTGCCCGTTTCAGGTGGCGTTGGCACACCCAATCCGGTTACTGAAAAAGAGGGAGATCTCTTTGTACGCGCCCTTGTTTTTGAAAAGGGAGAAGAGCGAGTTGCAATCGTAGGAATCGATAACCTTGGATGGCCGGCAGTGCTGGGAGACAGATCCAGAGAACTGATAAATGATATTCCACCCGAAAACATCCTCATTGGTGTTACACATACC
>JBDLIU010000168.1:0-10052 GCA_039714715.1 Bacteroidota bacterium | reverse complement strand
CCAAACCTTTCGTGCTTATTAAAAATATCCACAACAGCATCTACCGTGTTATTATGTTTTGATCTATCCACAGGGTAACCACCCAATGCCTTGAAAAGAATACCTAATGGAAATTTGAATAGCTGGCTCTTTCCTAAATACCTGGCTCCTTGTAATCCCAGGACCGACCTTGCAATTACACCAAGAACAAAGTCCATATTAGCTGTATGAGGACCAATTACGGCAATAAATTTATCCGGAACAGGTTCAAATGATCCTTTCACGCTCCACCCATTCTTCCTGAACCAATATTTATATAACCAACTTAACATTCTACAACATACCTGATTAATAGCCGATATTAATCCTTAGCGAACACCCTTTTCAGGATATTTACCTGATTTTTCTTTATAGAAATCCATGATAACCTTAAGGTCCTTATCATAATCCCCCGTAGGATAAAATACAGGTCCTACACCGGCAGTTTTCGATTTGTAATCAAGGTAGCCAAGAATAATGGGTACGCCAGCTTGCTCAGCAACACGGTAGAATCCTGTTTTCCACCTTGGCACATACTTTCGTGTTCCTTCAGGGGTTACCATCATAAACATTAATTCATTATCTTTTAACAAATTAGCCATGGCATCTACCATACTGACTTTATTCTTTTTCCCGGGATTCTTTGGTGTTCTATCTATGGCAATTGCACCTAATTTTCTTGCAAACCAGCCAATTACAGGAATATTAACTGCCTCCTTTTTAATTGTAGTTTTAACAGGTAGCTCCATTATAAAAAAGGCCGCTCTTGCATAAAAGAAATCCCAGTAACTTGTATGGGGAGCTGCAATCATAACAGCTTTTTTGATATCAGCAGGTACTTCTCCTTTAATTTTCCAGCCGGAAATCCATAGTATAAATTTTGACAGTCCTTTCATCTTAAAAAAGTTCATTTATTAAATTGTCGTCTGTATGGTTAGGCATGGTTACCTGCAAACCGGGCGATCTGTCCATCTCTCTTTGAATAGCAAATTCTGCCCCTGAATTCCTGGCCCAGCTACGCCTTGCAATACCGTTGTTTACATCATAAAAGAGCATATTCTGCAATTTACGATCTGCATCGGCTGTGCCATCGAGGACCATTCCAAAACCACCATTTATTACTTCGCCCCATCCTACACCACCACCATTGTGGATAGATACCCAGGATGCTCCTCTGAAGGAATCACCAATTACGTTTTGTATGGCCATATCAGCTGTAAACTGCGATCCGTCATATATGTTGGAGGTTTCCCTGAATGGTGAATCGGTACCTGAAACATCGTGATGATCTCTTCCCAGTACTACCGGAGCCTTCAATTCACCTTTTCGAATGGCATCATTAAATGCTTTAGCTATCTCCATTCTGCCTTCAGCATCAGCATAAAGAATTCTTGCCTGTGAACCTACTACCAGTTTATTCTCCCTCGCACCCTCAATCCATTGTATATTATCAGCCATTTGCTGCTGTATCTCAGGAGGAGAACTTCTCATTATTCTGGTTAATACTGTTTTGGCGAGGTTATCTGTTAAATCAAGATCTTCTTCTTTTCCACTGGTACACACCCACCTGAATGGCCCAAAGCCATAATCAAAGCACATTGGCCCCATGATATCCTGCACATAGGAAGGATATTTGAAAGAAATACCATCTTCGGCCATTATATCAGCCCCTGCACGCGATGCTTCAAGTAGGAATGCATTGCCATAATCAAAGAAATAGGTACCGCGGATCGCATGTTTATTGATTGCATCGATCTGCCTGACAAGCGATGATTTTACATGTTCCTTAAATTCTACGGGATTCGAAGCCATCATTTCATTGGCCTCATCGAAGCTTAATCCTGCTGGATAATACCCTCCTGCCCACGGATTATGCAATGAAGTCTGATCTGAGCCCATGTCGACAAAAACCCCATGCTCATCAAAATACTCCCAGACATCTACTATGTTACCATGGTAGGCTATCGAAACCACCTCTTTGTTTTCCCTGGCCTCATTAATGCGCTCAGCAAGGACCGCCAGATCATCAATCAATTCATCTACCCACCCCTGCTCATGCCTCTTCTTTGCTGCTTTGATATTTACTTCTGCCACTACTGAAATACATCCGGCAATATCTCCTGCTTTGGGCTGCGCGCCACTCATTCCGCCTAATCCCGAACTCACAAACAGCTTTCCTGCAAGACTTTCACCATTTTTGGCAATCTTTCTGCCGGCATTCAGCAAGGTAATGGTGGTGCCATGAACAATACCCTGCGGGCCAATATACATATATGACCCGGCAGTCATCTGTCCGTATTGGGTAACACCAAGCGCATTATATTTTTCCCAATCATCCTGTGAAGAATAATTAGGGATCATCATGCCATTGGTAACTATCACCCTTGGCGCATCCTTAGAAGAAGGAAATAAACCCATTGGGTGCCCCGAATACACATGTAAAGTCTGTTCATCCGTCATGTTGGCCAAATACTGCATGGTGAGCAGATATTGAGCCCAATTTTGAAATACAGCTCCGTTGCCACCATAGGTGATTAGCTCATGAGGGTGTTGAGCTACGGCAGGATTCAGGTTATTCTGAATCATGACCATTATAGCCCCGGCATGCTTAGACTTAAAAGGATATTCTTCAATTGACCTGGCAAACATCTCGTAATCAGGACGAAAACGATACATGTAGATTCTTCCGTAATCTTCCAGTTCTTTGGCAAACTCAGGGGCCAATACGTCATGATGCTTTGAGTCAAAATAACGCAAGGCATTACGCAAGGCTAGCTTTTTCTCATCAACAGATAGTATTTCCTTGCGTTTTGGCGCATGACTTATATTGGTGTTATATGGTTTTAGCCCAGGTAATGTATCAGGGATACCGGCCAGTATTATTTCTTTAAATGTCATTCTACCTATTTATTTAACTCAGCAAATTTACTGATGTTTTCACGAGTGTACTTATACCCTTCATCAAATATCTCCCTTGCCTGTGATAAGTTTATGCCACTATAGTTTATCAAACCGGGTGGCTCAATAAAAACATTACATAGTTTACGACTGTTTATCGAATTCCCATTGATAGCCAATAATGCGCTTCTTTCCATCAGGTGTCTCGCATTGGTAAGGTTTTCTATATAGCCATTAGGATTACAGCTTACGCCATAGAGCATCCTCACTTTCTCATGCAGAGGCTCAGCAGGCAAATTATTCAAAACACCACCATCTACATAGTTTTTTCCATTGATTACCACGGGTTTAAACAAAACCGGAATACAGGATGACGCCAGGATAGTAGGGATAAGCTCGCCTTTATCAAAATAAGCTACTTTACCCTCATTAATTTCAGTGGTAGTAACTATCAATGGGATGGCCAGTTCTTCAAATGTTGAAGGCAGATAGGGTTTCAGAATATCAGCCAGCTTTTCTATGCTCAGAAGGCCAGTTCTGGTGAATGATGGCTTAAAAATGGATAAAACCTTGGTTTTTGTAGCAATATCAAGGCATTCATCTGGCGAATAACCTGCTGCTATCAAGCCACCAACAATCGAACCTGCACTTGTACCGGCAATCATATCTGGGTTTATTCCAGCCTCTTGCAAAGCCTTAATTACACCGAGGTGTGCTATTCCGCGAGCACCACCACCCGACAACGCAAAACCTATCATAATTCGCTAAATGGAAAGATTTGATCTACCCTCACTCCTTTTTCCGTGTGCTTGACTGTACAACATTCATTCACAGAATCATGCTGAAAGACCAGAATGTAATTATTATCGGCTGCCTCTTTTAAAAAGGCTGCTTTCTCTTTCATGGTAATTAATGGCCTTACATCATACCCCATCACATATGGCAATGGAATATGCCCTACCGATGGAATTAAATCGGCAGTAAAAACAAGCGTATGGCCCTTGTATTTAATCTTAGGCAACATTTGCTTCTCTGTATGGCCATCCAGAAAGATGACTTCAAAAGGCAAGTCCTGCTGGTTTTCAAAGGAGACAAAGTTTAACTGTCCTGATTCCTCAATAGGATTGATATTTTCCTTCAAAAACGATGCTTTTTCACGGTTATTAGGCTGTGTAGCCCATTGCCAATGGTTAGCGTTTGACCAATACCTGGCATTTTTGAAGGTTGGCACGAGTTTATCATTTTCATATTTGATACTACCGCCACAATGATCAAAATGCAGGTGTGTAAGCATCATATCGGTCACCTCATCTTCATTAATACCAAGCTCTCTGAGGTTTTTAGACAGGTTGTCCTCACCATGCAGGTGATAATGCTTTAGAAAATTCTCTGACTGCTTATCGCCAATGCCATTATCCACCATGATGATCCTGTCTCCATCATGTATCACCAATGAGCGCATGGCCCAGCTGCAAAGATTGTTTTCATCTGCCGGGTTGGTACGTTGCCACAATGATTTGGGCACTACACCAAACATGGCACCGCCATCCAGCTTAAAATTTCCTGTATTAATTAACCGAACTTCCATTTTAATTTCTATTTATATAATAGCCAAGTGAAAAGAATCCCTGGACGCCTTTTAGATATTGGTCTTTTGCCACTCCTACTGATACCGGTCCGAGTACTGAATTATATGAAACCATACCGGAAAAGCTCAGTCTGCGAGCATAAGCGCCAAAATCATTGGTAACTGCCGGTTTGTATAACCATTTCATTGGATACTCACTTTCAATATATTCCGAGGTGAAATTTAAATATAACTTATTAAATATTTCCCATTGCAGACCAAGATTAAGGTAGAAATAGTTCATGTTATTGAACCGTTTGGAAGGAGCTCCATTATATTCCTGGGAGTGAACCAAAGTAGGCCTGAATCCTCCAATAAATGATCGATAAGCAAGGTTTTCAATAGATTCAATCGCATCCGACATGGTTAAACTTGCTTTTGAATAGATTGATATCTTAGGCGTAACCGGAAAATATTTCTTAAATGTTAAACTCACCTTCCAAATGTTATCGGGTATAATATTACCTGTGATTATCCCCAACCCACCGCTCTGGAATTCATAATCAACCGTTCTGTCAACAATATAACTAAATCTTAAATTTACCAGTGACCCTATTTGTGGAAAATACTGTTTGTTCAGCGTATTTAATCCATAGTAAAATGAAAAATCAAGCGCACTGTTATTTAGTTTTTTTAATGCTACCGATTCCGCTGTACCCCCAATATTTACGTAGATTGAGTCAAGAACATAAGGTCTCAGGTTATTGCTAATATAATGAGCCCCCAGCTTTATGGTTTGATTAGATGCGTAAGTGCCCTGAATAGCCATTCCGACCTGTGAGTTAGACGATTGCAGCAATCCTGAAATTACTGATACATCATCCCCTTCCGCAACCTCATCCCAAAAACTTGGCACCTCTGCCCTGATCCAGTCGGCATCGATAATCATGGCAAAATTCTGATATTTACCTATGTACTTGAAATATGAAAGTGATGCAAAAGGATTTTGAGCCAGATCGAACTCACCAATTAAACGCGAGCCGGGCATCAGAAAGTTACGGAGCGTATAATTCATGTTCACCCCTGCTTTATTCTCAGTATCGTAATGCATTGCCATTTTAATACTGGCGCGCTGACTCTCTCTTACTTTAATGGTAAGTGTGCTTGTAACAGGGTTAATTGAATAGACTATTTTATCAAAATATAAAGTTCCATATAACAATGATATCCGGTCCTCTAACTCATTGATAGTAAATTCTTTGCCAGGCTCAAACCTAATTTTTCCTTTAATTAGCTCATCAGGCACTCTACTGTTCCCTTCAATTCTTATATTCTGAAAACTATAATATGATGGATTCTTTGCACTCAGTTTGGGTTGCTGCTTAAATCCCAGCTTATTCAGGCTATCGGCCAGTTGCTTAAACACAGGAAAATATTCTTTCCCGGTCTTATATCCTAACGCTAAAATACCTTCAGCATTACTAAAGCTGCTCGATGAAAAGCCTTCAAGGTCAGGCTCGATCATTATATCAACCAGCTTCTTCTGTTCTTCAGTATCATGCGCACCCGCAAATGATGTTACCTGGTCCATAACGGATACCATGGATTTCAAATCTTCTTTAGGCTGCAGACCTGTGCCCACAGACACCCCTATTACAATATCAGCCCCCATGTCAATTACTTCCTGAACCGGAAAATTTCTTACAAGGCCACCATCAACATACATGCTTGAGTCAATCTCCATTGGCGTAAATATGGTAGGAATAGCCATACTTGCCCTGAGGGTTTCAGGTAATAACCCCGAATTAAATATGTCGGCCTCACCATTCTCTACATTGGCCCCAATACAGGCAAAAGGAATGGGAAATTCATTAAAATCACTGATATGGTGCGCGGGACGAGTAATATTACTCATTTTAAGGGTAAGAGCTTGTCCTTCAATAAATCCCCTTGGCAGCTCCAGTTTACCGCCCACAAATGGCAGCTCCATTATATAACGACCGTAAAAACGTTTTTCTTCAAAAGCAACAAGGTTAAGAGGAATTTCATTGGTAAGTAACCTGTCCCAATCCATAACTCTGGCTATAGAATCCACATCAGCAGCAGAATAGCCAATAGCATATAGCCCGCCTACGATGCTACCCATGCTTGTGCCCGTTATGTAATCCGGATACAGGCCGGCATCTTCCATGGCATTTATTATACCGATATGAGCCAGTCCTTTAGCACCCCCACCACTCAACACCAAACCAATTTTTGGGCGGGATTTATCCTGCGCTATAGATCCATAGCTTGTTAGTAATAAAAGAAATATGAAAAATGATACCCGGCAGTCAAAGCTTCTCAACATGATTGTAATGAATTCTATTCATTTACAACGCCCATATTGACAAATTTGTCTATTCTTTCTGACCTTAGTTTAGCCGGTGTTAGCGCACTCAATTCCTTATAGTTATCCAGAATGGTCTTTTTTACAACCTTGATCGCACCTTGTACATCTGCATGAGCACCACCTACCGGTTCTTTGATGATACCATCCACTAATCCGGCATCCATCATATCCGTGGCTGTAAGTTTGAGTGCTTCAGCCGCCTGCTCCTTGTATTCCCAGCTTCTCCACAGGATAGAAGAACATGATTCAGGAGAAATAACAGAATACCAGGTATTTTCCATCATAAGCACCCTGTCTCCCACTGCAATTCCTAAAGCACCACCAGATGCACCTTCACCAATAATAATGGTGATAATGGGTGAATTTATTTCAAACATCTCTTTGATGTTGCGTGCTATGGCTTCTCCCTGTCCTCTTTCTTCTGCCTCGAGGCCGGGGTAAGCCCCAGGAGTATCAATTAGCGTAACAATAGGTATGTTAAACTTGCTGGCTATCTTCATGAGCCTGAGCGCCTTGCGGTAACCTTCCGGATTAGCCATCCCGAAGTTTCGCATCTGTCGCTGCTTGGTATTTCTACCCTTCTGCTGACCAATGATCATAAAGGTTTGCTTGCCAATGGTAGCCAAACCTCCTACCATTGCCTTATCGTCTTTTACGGCACGATCACCATGTAATTCGATAAAATCTGATGTCATTCCATAGATATAATCCATGGTATATGGACGATCCGGATGACGTGACAGCTGAACCCTTTGCCAACGGGTAAGATTATGAAAAGTGTCTTTTTTCAGCTTTTCGATCTTCTTTTCCAGCGTTTGAATGGCACTTGCAACATCTGCATCACTATCCTTAGCCAGCTCTTTCATGCCTGCCAGTTTCTCTTCAAGTTCAGTTATTGGCTTTTCAAATTCAAGCAACATACGTATCAGTTTAAAGGTAGGCAAAAATAAGATTAATTGGGAATAGTAAAACAACTCAAAATAAATAATCGAAATAAAAGCTTCGGATTGATTATATTTGATTAACAATATTATTCAAATTTGCCATATTAAATTGTATGGAACATATCCTACATCTGAGCTTAGACAAGGCTGATTTTTACTATCAGATATTCTTTCTTCTTGCATTTCTCCTCTCATATGCTATTATAATTCTATATCTGATTAAGAGGAAAAAATTTAATAGTCAGTACCTAACAGCCATTGCCCTGATATCACTATCGTTTATTATTGGCATCAAGCTTATACCCC
Organism: Bacteroidota bacterium; assembly: GCA_039714715.1. Lineage (GTDB taxonomy): Bacteria > Bacteroidota > Bacteroidia > Cytophagales > Cyclobacteriaceae > S012-113. Next base: position 1,927 of record JBDLIU010000168.1, on the reverse strand, counting down.
TGATTGATTTTTATTTTTTTCCTCCTGCCGGCACCAATGAAGTAGTTTTAGGACAAATGACTGTGGGTGGAGTTATCCTGGGTTTATTTACGCTAATGATTCTGGTAAGGTACCTGAATCTGGATAAAGGTCTTATTGAGGTATATACCTTCGCTCTCATTATAAGCATGACGCTACAAAAATTCGGATGCCTTTTTGGTGGGTGTTGTTATGGTATTGGAGATGGAATAATTAAAGTTTCTTATGACAATGGAGTGGCCCATAATGCACTGCAGATTTACCAGATTATGGCCTATGTATCCATCCTATTTATATTATATCGATTAAAGAAGGGTTTGAACAAAGGTTCTGTTGCATACCTTGCTTTGTTTTTTTACACCATTACACAGTTTGGCCTGGAGTTTTATAAAACAGAACAACAGACATTAGCACTGGGAGAAACTGTATTGGGAATTAAGATACTTCAATGGATCTACCTCTTTCTCATCATTCTGGCAATGAGTCTGTTCATTAAAAACCAGGCACATAGTAAAAGTTTGCAGAAAAGTAGCAGTCCATCCATAGTGCGGGTAAGCGTTGTTTTCATGCTAACAATCTTAATTTTACTTCTTACCAGGGATTTTCTTTATAAGTCAGAAATTTATGTCGTTAATCTCGCGCTGATTCCAGCTTTAATTTACATAGCAATAAAATTTTACCAACAGGTTACCATTCCGAAATACCGTTTAGCTACCATTTTTGTTTTAGTGGTACCCCTGCTGCTGATGAGCCAGACTGTTACAGAAAATAAAGAAAGAACAACTTACACATATCATTCCGTAGGATTAGGCTATAAAACCGGAAATGCGCATAACAGGATTGTATTTGATTCCGAACCAGGGAGTTGCGGGGGTACTATTAACGATCGCGAATTTGACCACACCTATTCACTGGTGGGTGGAAACTATTCCTGGACTAAAGTGGAAACGGTTGGCGAGAACACTTATAAGTATACCTTCGGGCTCAATGGAGTTTATGGTATTCATAATGAAGCTTATAGTGATGATCCATCCATGAATACCGACTTTAAAATAATTGACTTCGCTCCGTACACCTCCCTCGATAGCAGGTGGATTGGGTTTTCGGCAGGCATACATGTAGGTAAACTCAGCCAACTACTCTCAGACACTCGAAGGTTCGGCACAACTACACCAGTTACAGGATCATCTCAACCCTTTATTCTGCCCAACTTCTCGGTAAGGTTGTTCCCTAAAGAGTATGTTTTCTTAGAGTATAGTTACGCAAGCAAGTTCTTATCTCCTTTCCCTGAGATGCCACAAGATATAGGAATTGGATCATCTTTCGGGTTAAAGAATGACTTCTACCTTAAAGTTGGAGGCTCTTTTGCTAGTGATGAAGGCACTTATATATCATCTTATATACCCATTAAAAACAAATTTGTTATTGAGCCATTGATTATGTTTGGTGAACAAAACAGAACATTCATGTTAAGTGCGCATTATCGTTTTGGTAATAGTTTGCTAAATAAACGTAAATGATCTTTAAGGGAGAAATACTGTAGGCTGAACAGGAAGGCCTCAATAACAATAATAAAATCCGACTTTCTTAAATAAAATTTCCTGTAGCTATTGTAAATAATAAAACATGCATTTAGCTTTGCACTTCGATTTTAATCAGGTCTGGTAGTTCAGTTGGTTAGAATGCCTGCCTGTCACGCAGGAGGTCGCGAGTTCGAGTCTCGTCCAGACCGCAGAAGCCACCCAAAAAAGGTGGCTTTTTTTATGGAACACAGTTACAAGACACACAAAAGGGCATTGAATCATATACATGAGTAATATAATTGCCTAAATCGCTAATGTGGTGTAGAATTAATAATTATTACGCAGCATACAGAACCGTACGGTTATATAACTAGCCTCAGAATATT
>JBDLIU010000167.1:0-10098 GCA_039714715.1 Bacteroidota bacterium | reverse complement strand
ATTGATTACCATTGCCCGTGAGGCTGGAATTGATGCTGAAATTTATCATCTAAAAACCTCCGAAAAAGGTAATTGGCAAAAGCTGGATTCTGTAGTTACTATTGTTGAGGCCGCACAGGAGGAGGGATTGCATATTACGGCTGATATGTATACTTATCCCGCCAGTTCTACAGGTCTCAGTGTGGTACTACCCGATTGGGCCGAAGATGGCGGTGTTAATTCGGCTATTGAAAGGATTCGTGATCCTGAATTACGACAGAAGATCATTGATGGAATACATTTTACCTGTTCTCCAGACAGCACATTACTGGTTGGATTCAAGAATCCTGACCTGCGGAAGTACATAGGCCAAAGTGTTGGTGAAATCGCACGAGAAAGAGGCATTAGCCCTCAACAAGCTGTTGTTGACCTGATTGATGAGGATGACAGTCGGATTCAGGCTGTGTATTTCACTATGTCACCCGAAAATATCAAGAAAAAAGTGGCCATACCATGGGTAAGTTTCTGTTCTGATGCCGGCTCTTTTACAAACGAAGGTATATTTCTAAAACAAAGCACTCATCCACGTGCCTACGGATCTTTTATCAGGGTTCTCGGGAAATATTCCAGGGATGAAAAAATAATTACACTTGAAGAAGCCATACGAAAACTTACATCATTGCCTGCAAAGAATCTAAAGCTTAAAAAAAGAGGTTCACTTGTACCCGGTTATTATGCAGATGTAGTTATATTTAATCCAGAAACAGTTACAGACCATGCTACGTTTGAAAAGCCACACCAATATGCTACCGGTGTAAGTAATGTTTGGGTAAATGGAATCAGGGTTTTGAAAGATGGTGAACATACAGGAGCTAATGCTGGCAGGTTTGTAAAAGGACCAGGTTATAATGTTAATAAATCACAAAATTCAAAATCCAAATAACAAAACTCAATAAGTGAAACTAACCAAATCAATTTTTTAATATAAATCAGAAATTATGAAAATTTTTATGTCAATTATCTTCCTCTCAGCAATTATGCTAACATCTTGTGGCAATAGTCAATCGAATGAAGGAAATGAAGCATCAGCAAATGAAACCGATCTTGCTGTAGACCCATCTGAAGAATCCAGTGACATGGCAGGAGCAAAAGACTGTGAAGAGTTTGTTGACCGGTATGAAAAGTGGGTAGACGATTACCTTGTTTTGGTTGATAAATACATGAAAAATCCAACAGATGCCTCTCTTATGGAAGAATTCATGAAGCAAGCACAAGAAGGCCAGGTCTTTTCAACAGAATGGAACAGTAAACTATCATATTGTGCTTCTATTGAGAAATACCAGAAACGCTTTGATGAGATATCCGATAAAGCGAATAAAAAGATGGAAGAATTGGGAATTGAGTAAACTTAGTAAACAGTTATCGGTGTGTCAGTGGACAGTAGTTAGTTCACTGAATACCGATTACTGATTGCTGAATACTGATTACTAATAACCATTAACCGGGTGACAAGTCATCCAACTCCCCCATCTGCTTAAGGAGCTCGAATGTTTTGTTGGCTTCTTCTTCGTCAACCACACTGATGGCCACACCAACGTGCACCATTACGTAATCTCCGACTTTGGCATCGGGTACCATGGAAAGATTGATTTCTTTTTTTACATCTCCAAAAACTACGCGACCTACCCTGAAAGTATCATCCAGTTGATTAGTGATTTCTTCTACTTTTCCCGGAATTGCTAAGCACATATTATAAATCTTAATTCGTTAGTTTTAATTTATACCCTATTGTCAATCAACCACTTATACCAGGCTTCCATCCCCTGTCTTGTGGTAGCTGAAACTTCAAAAAATATAAGATTTGGATTTATTCTCCGGGCATAATCTTTTGCTTTATCAACATCAAAGTTAACATAGGGTAAAAGATCTGTTTTATTTATCAGGCAGATATGAGAATGCTCAAACATATCAGGATATTTGATTGGTTTATCATCCCCCTCTGTAGTACTTATTATCACAACCCTGAATTTTTCGCCCAAATCAAACAATGCAGGACAAACCAGGTTTCCCACATTTTCAATCATAAGAACACTGTTGTCTTTTAAATCCAGCTTATTAAATGCATTATAAACCATGGCACTGTCGAGGTGACACCCCTTCCCGGTATTCACCTGCACTACTGGAATATTTAAAGCATCAATACGGTTAGCATCGTTCATGGTCTGCTGATCACCTTCAATTACACTAAATTCAACTTTATCCTTAAGATCATCCAGCGTTGTTTCCAGTACTGTTGTTTTACCAGACCCCGGAGAGCTTACCAGATTAATTGCTGTAATCTTCTTTGCTTCGAAATAGCCCCTGTTTCTTTCAGCAAGCATCTGATTCTCACTAAGAATCTCCTGCTCTACTTCTAGAATTGTTTTTTCTGATGTAGCATGTGAGTGATCATGGTGATGATGGTGTCCATGATCATGGTCGTGATGATGATTTTGCATCACAGGAGAAACCTCAGCCCCGGCAAATTCACCAGGCTTTAAAATGGTTGGCCCATTTTCATCATGACCACATCCGCAAGTAGTACACATAGGTTAAATATCAAATTTCAAAACTCAAATCACAAACACTAAATACCAAAATACAAATCTCAAACAAACATATCAAAACACAAATCCCAAAACTATTCTAATACCAGAAAGTGTACTATGGAGTCGACAACTTAATATACATCTGCAAATGCTTAAAGTCTAGCATCTCAAATCATTCTACCTCCAGGGCTTTTACTCTCATCTCTTTCCCCTGGTAAATGTCTTTAAAATAGCTATTACACTTCGGACAGGTATCGTATGAATGCTCAACATCAAATTCAGTATCACAATCTACACACCTTGCTTTGCCAGAAATAAAATCTATTTCCCTGCTGGCATGCTCCAGCATTGTATCTTTTACTGCCACAGGCCAGGCAAAATCAAGTGCACTCATCTCAATACCAGACATTGCACCTATTTCCAGTTCTATTGATTTGATGTTGTTCGCTTTTGCTTTTCTACACTCTTCCTCAGCGATTTTTACAATCCCTAAAGCAATCGACAACTCATGCATCTGAAATCTGAATTATTTCTTACTATTCCTGGTTTGTCTCTTGAATATCTTATATCCAACAAACAAAATCACTACAGTGGTCAGTACAATTCCTACATGCATAGGCGATGTTAGATAATGCATAATATCATGACCAGTGGAGGTTCCATGTCCGGGGTGAGCAAACGCATTTACGGACAATAGCGTTGTAACAACGATTAGCAGGCTTTTGAATGATCTGTTCATACTAACTATAATTTTAACTGTATTGAAATCGAACGTAATTTAGATAAAATATTTTTTGTTATACCTGATTTAGATCATCTTTTTCCAACAAATATTATTTTATTATGGTGTTATTATACAACCTAATCTATGGTGTATTCCTCTTATAGCGGTATTGAATTTGGCAATAATGCCTTTTAACATTATATATACCTATTTCACACATGATTGAAACCCAAAAAAAACGAGAAACTTATTACGAAAGTATAATCAGTAATGGGTTTTCACGTAGAGATTTTATGAAGTTCTCCGCCTTAATGGCGGCCTACATGGGTTTAGAACATTCGGCCGTTGGCCAGATTGAAAAAGCCCTAAAAGAAACTCCGCGACTTCCTATAATTTGGGAACACTACCAGGAGTGTACCTGCTGCAGTGAATCATTTATTCGATGCGACCACCCTATAGCCGCTGACATCGTGTTAGACAAAGTATCGCTCGATTATTCAATGACACTGATGGCGGCATCCGGCCACCAGGCTGAAAATGCTAAAAAGGCTACTATGGAAAACTATAAAGGTGAGTACATTTTAGCAATCGAAGGTTCTGTTCCCATGGGAGCAGATGGAGCCCTTTGCTGTGTAGCGGGTAAGACTGCCCTTGAACACCTTAAAGAAGCAGCCGAAGGAGCCAAAGCGATCATCGCGTGGGGAAGTTGCGCAACCAATGGCTGTGTACAGGCAGCAAAACCTAATCCTACTAAAGCCACCCCTATTCACAAGATTATTAAAAACAAACCTATTATCAGAGTACCAGGTTGTCCTCCAATTGGTGAGGTAATGGCAGGTGTAATTGTTCATGTCCTTGCTTTTGGCAAACTACCTAAACTCGATAACCAGGGAAGACCAAAAGCATTTTATGCTAAGCGTGTTCACGATAACTGCTACAGAAGACCTTATTATGATGCCGGTCTGTTTGTTGAAAGTTTCGATGATGAAAATGCCAAGAAAGGGTACTGCTTATACAAGGTGGGTTGTAAAGGACCATCAACTTACAACGCATGTGGTAGTATCAAGTGGAACAATGGTGTAAGTTATCCAATCCAGTCTGGTCATGGCTGCTTTGGATGTAGTGAAGATAATTTCTGGGACAATGGACCTCTGTATGAAAGACAAACCAATGTGCCGGGATTTGGTATTGAAGTAACAGCAGACAGAATCGGTGCCGTTGCAACCGGTGTTGCCGTTGCTGGCGTTACAGCTCATGCAGTTGCTTCAACTATTTCTAAGCGCAAGGAACTTAAATCCAGGGTAGATCCCGGAAAAGAAGTTGAAAAGCTGGTTTAATTAATTCACTAACACATTAAGACACTAAATAAAATGGCAGAACGTATAGTAGTTGATCCTATCACCCGAATAGAAGGACATCTAAGAATAGAAGCAGAAATAAAAGATGGCAAAATTGTAGATGCATATAGTTCTTCTACAATGGTGAGAGGACTCGAAGAAATAGTTAAAGGCCGTGATCCAAGGGATGTATGGGCCTATGTTCAAAGAACCTGTGGTGTATGTACGACAGTTCACGCACTTGCTTCAGTGAGAGCTGTAGAGGATGCGTTAGGAATTGTTATTCCTCCTAATGCAGAATTGGTGAGAAATATAATGGAGGGTGCACTATATATGCACGACCATGTAGTACACTTCTACCATCTGCATGCACTCGATTGGGTTGATGTTGTATCAGTACTAAGTGCAGATCCTGCACAGACATCAACTATTGCACAAAGTATATCGAACTGGCCAAAGAGTTCACCTGGCTACTTCTCTGATGTTCAGAAGAGAATAAAAAAGTTCGTTGACTCAGGACAGTTAGGAATATTCGCTAATGGATATTGGGGACACAAGCAGATGAAACTCCCTGCTGAAATTAACCTGCTGGCAGTAGCACACTATCTCGAAGCCCTCGAATGGCAGAAAGAAATAGTGAAGGTACATACCATCTTTGGTGGTAAAAACCCTCACCCTAACTATCTGGTAGGTGGTATGGCTTGTGCTATCAATACTGATGACCCGGGAGGAATTAATGCAGAACGATTAGCCTATGTTGGTAAACTTCTGGAAGAAGGTAAGCGGTTTGTAGAGCAGGTTTATCTTCCAGACCTTGTTGCTATCGCAGGCTTCTATAAAGACTGGGGCGCCATTGGTAAAGGCTTTGGCAATTACATGGTTTATGGTGATTTCCCAACCAATGGATACAAAGATCCATCAAGTTTTAAATTCCCAAGTGGTGTAATTAAGAATTTTGATGTATCAACAGTACATGAAATCGATCATAGAAACAGTACCGAAATTGTAGAGTACGTTAATAACTCATGGTATGACTATGCTGGAGGAAATGATACAGGGTTGCACCCATGGGATGGTGAGACCAAGATTAACTACTCCGGTCCTAAGCCACCTTATGAGCACCTCGATGTAGAACAGAAGTACAGCTTCGTTAAAACTCCTCGCTGGAAAGGTGAACCCATGGAAGTTGGGCCTCTTGCCAGAATGTTAGTGGGTTATGCTCATGGACGCGAAGAGTTTGTAGACATTGTTGATTCAACACTTGCAACTCTCGAGGTTCCTGTTACTGCACTTTTCTCTACGCTGGGAAGAACAGCAGCCAGAGGACTTGAAACTAAACTTGCAGCCGGTTGGACAATGGAATTCTACAACCAGTTGATGGATAATATCAAGAATGGTGATTCAAGGATGGCAGCTACTGAAAAATGGGATCCATCAACCTGGCCGGCAGAAACCAAAGGTGTTGGTTACATGGAAGCCCCTCGCGGTGCGCTGGCTCACTGGATTGTAATTAAAGATGGCAAAACTGCCAACTATCAGCAAGTTGTACCATCTACATGGAATGCATCACCACGTGATCCTAATGGAAAAATGTCGGCTTACGAAGCATGCCTGATAGATACTCCGGTTGAAGACCCTGAGCTTCCATTGGAGATTATCAGAACAATACATTCGTTTGACCCATGTCTGGCTTGTGCTGTACATCTGTATGATGAACATGGCAAGCATATTTCGCAAGTACAGAATATATCAACCTGTACTATTTGAATAACTTAACTGAGAAAAAATGAGTACAGTTCACTTATATAATCGTGTATTTGTCTGGGAAGTGCCCGTTAGGTTATTTCACTGGGTAAATGCCCTGTGCATATTAGTGCTATCGGCCACCGGCTATCTTATCGGTGATCCACCAGCAATAATGTCCGCAGCTGAGGCTACCAATGCTTATTGGTTTGGTGTTGTCAGGTTCATTCATTTTGCAGCAGCATATATTTTCATAGCATTCTTTATCTATAGAATTGCATGGATGTTTCTTGGCAATAAGTATGCTAGCTGGAAGGTGTTCCTCCCATTTCATGCCATGGGATTCAAAAAAATCCTATTTGTAATAAAAGAGCATATCTTATTACAGAATTCTAAAGTGTATGATTTCAGACATAACTTTATTGGTCACAACCCTGTTGCATCACTATCGTATTTGGGTGTATTTATTCTAATGATCCTCCAGATTATTACAGGATTTGCTCTCTATGACGATATGGCAACCTGGTGGTTACCAAAAATGTTTGGCTGGGTTATACCTCTATTTGGTGGTGACTTGAACGTACGGTTCTGGCATCATATAATAATGTGGTTATTTGTTATATTTTCAGTAATACATATTTATCTTGCCTTCTGGCATGATTGGCTTGAAGGTCGTGGAGAGATCTCATCGATAATTGCAGGTTACAAGTTTTGCCGTAAGGAGCGATACGATGAGAAGAAAAAAGAAGCAGGATTAGGTGTAGAAGAACTTGATTCTGATATTGACCTTGAAGATTTAACAGAAAAGTAAAATAATGAATACCCAACCCCAGTCTGGCCCCATCCTGAATAAATCAGCTGAGCAGGGCAATCCTGACCTTGGTAATAAAAAAGGAGAAGTACTGGCAATGGGGGTTGGTAATTATCTTATGGGTGATGAAGGAATAGGTGTACAAATAGTCCATAAGATGGAAAAAATGGATCTCCCCGGCTACCTCGATATACTAGATGGTGGTACGGGGGGATTTCTTTTATTGAGTTATTTTGATGAATACCCAACAATCATTTTCATCGATGCCACAATGGACGGCAAACCACCGGGAACTATAACAGTTACAGAGCCAAAGTTTGCGTCCGACTTCCCATCTGCGCTAAGTGTTCATGATGTCGGTCTCAAAGATATGATCGAGGCGGTTTACCTTTCAGATCATGTACCTAAAATGTTTCTCATTACTATTACAATTAAAGAGATCAAGCCTATGACGCTTGAACTTGCTCCGGAGGTAGAAGCTGCTATTCCTGAGGCAATTGAAAAAATTCAAAAACTGGCAGCACAGGTAATGGCGTAAAATAGGCTACTGTCTATTCAACCACATTTTTTTATTATCTTGCAGCATGGCTGCTATACTACCCGGATACGAGTACGATATTTTTATAAGTTATCGACAGAACGATAACAAGTATGATGGTTGGGTAACTGAGTTTGTTAATGATCTTCAAAAAGAGTTAGAAGCTACCTTAAAAACCCCTGTTTCTGTATATTTTGATGAAAATCCACATGACGGATTGCAGGATACCCATGTGGTGGATGAATCCTTAAAGAAAAAGCTTAAATGCCTGATCTTTATACCTATTCTCTCGCAAACGTATTGTGATGAGAGCAGCTTTGCCTGGCAACACGAGTTCTTAGCCTTTAATGAAATGGCTAATGCTGATGAACTTGGGATGAATATTACATTGGTTAATGGTAATGTAGCCAGCAGGATTTTACCCATCCGTATTCATGATATTGATGCTGATGATCAACAGTTATTTGAAAGTATTACAGGATCTGCGCTTCGGGCCATTGACTTTGTTTATAAGGAAGCCGGAGTAAATCGAAGTTTAAAACCTGAGGATGATAAAAAAGATAACCTTGAACAAACCAGTTATCGAAATCAAATGAACAAAGTGGCGCATGCTATTAAGGATATTGGCACGAGTATTCTTAAGCAAAGCAAAGGAGTTGATGTTCCCACTACACCTGTTGAAAAGCATAAAACATCCTCAACTAATCAAGTTAAAAATTATTTGTTCATAGGTTTTATGACAATCCTATTACTTCTATTGGGGTATTGGGGATATACCAGGATTTTTAATTCCTCGAAAGCAATATACAGTGAAAAAAAATCTATTGCAGTATTGCCATTTACCAATATGAGTTCTGACAAGGAACAGGATTATTTTTGTGATGGAATTGCAGAAGATATTCTTAATGATTTAGTTCAGATAGAGGATTTGCGGGTTGCCGCCAGAACTTCAAGTTTTGCTTATAAAGATCAGGGTATTGATATTCGTGAAATTGGAGATAAGTTAGGGGTTTCGACAGTTCTTGAGGGCAGTGTTCAAAAATCAGGCACTACATTACGTGTTACTGCACAGCTAATAAATGTAGCTGATGGTTATCATCTTTGGTCGAAGCGTTATGACCGAGAAATTGAAGATGTATTTGTTATCAAAGATGAAATAGCTCAAAATATTGTTAAAGCACTGGCAATTAAACTCACTAGTAAAGATGTACAGAAGCTTGAAAAAGTAAAAACAGATAATGTTGAAGCACATGATTATTATTTGCGAGGTAGAGACTATTTTAACCGATTCCATGCAGACGAGGTATTACTTTCCATTCCATTTTATAAGAAAGCCATTGCCATTGACAGCAGTTATGCACTGGCATATTCCGGATTAGCGAATAGTTATACGTTTTCTTTTATGTTTATAGATAACCATCCTGAAAATCTACAAAGAGCGCTTAGTACGAGTAAAAAAGCACTTGAATTAGACCCTGAGCTAGCGGAAGCACATGCTTCAAGAGGAACTGCTTTGTCTCAAAACGATCAACTCGAAGAAGCTGAGTATGAATTTAATGAAGCTATTAAATTAAATCCAAGGTTATATGATGCCTATTATCAATATGGTCGAGCACTCAAGTCTAAAGGCATGCATACAAAAGCAACTAAGCAATTTAAAGTGGCATCAGAAATTGAACCCGACAACTATTTGCCAATTATGTTTCTCGCTAGTTGCTATCAAGATTTGAGTTTAACTGATAAAATGTTAGAGGCTAACCAGCAAACCCTCCGTGTCATAAAGAGGCATGTTGATCTTAATCCTGATGATGCCCGGGCTTTCTATATGGGCGCCCTAGCTCTCATTACTGATGGACAACTGGAAGAGGCAGTGGTATGGGCAGAAAAAGCAGTTGCTCTGGATCCAACAGAAATTGGTGTGCTTTATAATGTTACCTGTATCTATTCCAGATTAGGCAAAACTGAAGAGGCCTTAAATTATTTCAACCAAGCGGTTGAATCAGGATTTGGCTCAAAAGAATGGGTAGAAAATGATTCTGACCTTGATAATATCAGAAATGACCCTCGTTTTCAGGCGATTGTTGATAAGATTGATTGAAAGCAGTCGGAAGACGGAATACCACCCCGAAAAAAATCTATTGTCTTTTATCTAGCATCTATTATCTAAACTACGCAAACCTCAAATCCAACATCCTTCTGATGATTGGTGTAACTAAAATCTCCATCGCAAGGTTCATTTTAGGGCCCGGCACTACAATGGTATTCCTCCTTGAAATAAATGAGCCTTCAACCATGCCTTTCAGGTAGAGCAAGTCAATATCATATTTCTTAATTACCTCCTTTTTTATCCTGATAACCACCAGGCTCTCGTCTAATGT
>JBDLIU010000166.1:0-10102 GCA_039714715.1 Bacteroidota bacterium | reverse complement strand
AGATCGTTGATTCAATGATCATGCCCCTGGAAGAGAGATTGAATTCTACAGTTAGATATTCTGAATTTAAAAATTCAGACCTGGCACAACAAGTGTTAATAATTGATAATATTGGAATGCTATCTACACTGTACCGCTATGCACATTATACCTATGTTGGTGGTGGTTTCAGCGATGGACTTCATAATATCCTGGAGCCTGCGGTTTATGAAATCCCTGTGTTCTTCGGAAATAGGGATTATCAAAGATTTAAAGAAGCTTTGGATCTGATCGACCTTGGTGCAGCATTCCCTGTTGGATCGTTGAAGGAATTTGATACCTTATTCAATGAGCTTCAAAATGACTCACAGCAACAGTTGGCCATAAAGGATAATTTACATCAATACCTTGAGGCCAATAAAGGTGCATCAAAAAAGATTATTAATAGAATTAAAGAAAGCAGAAAATGAGTGCAGCCCTTGATGGATGGGTATTTAAATCAACAGGCTCCTGGTACAGGGTTCGGATGGCTGACGGGCATTTCCTTGATTGCAGAGTAAGAGGTAAATTCAAATTATCAAAACTTAAAACGACAAACCCGGTTGCAGTTGGCGATAAGGTTAAAGTAACCCTTGATGAAAAGCATCCTGGCACTGGTATTATCACAGAAATGATACCCAGAGAAAATTATGTAGTACGTAAATCGGTTCATAAGACCGATCATAGCCACTTGCTGGCTGCCAATATAGATCAAGCCATTGTAATGGGCACGATAAAGCAACCCAAAACATCAATGGGTTTTATTGATCGATTCCTGGTCTCAACAGAGGCCTATCGAATTCCATCCATCGTGCTTATCAACAAAACAGATATTTATAACGAGGAAGATCAGTTTATTCTTGAAGAAATAACCTCCATTTATAAAAAGGCTGGAGTTGAGACTTATGCCATATCGATTAAAGAAAATATAGGAATAGATAAAGTAAAAGAACTCCTTCTAAATAAAATTACTCTCTTTGCAGGGCATTCAGGTACCGGAAAATCCACCCTGATGAATACATTACATCCGGATATAAACCAGGATGTAGCTGAGGTCTCTTCTTTTGCCGACAAAGGTGTTCATACCACTACTTTCGCGGAGATGTTTGAACTGGATAAAAGTACTTTCGTGATTGATACTCCGGGAATTAAAGAGTTAGGCCTGATTGATATTGGCAATCATGAATTATCCGACTATTTCCCGGAAATGAGGAAACTCCTGGGAAAATGTAAGTTTCACAATTGCAGTCATACACATGAACCAAAATGTGCTGTAATTCAAGCTGTGGAAACAGGTGAAATATCACTCAGCCGGTATAAAAGTTATATCAGCATGCTGGAAAATGTAGATACAAGAAGATAGAACCTTGTACTATTAACAGTAATACTAAAAAATCTGGTCCTTGCTTTTATATGCCTTAATCTCGATGGCATTTCCTGTTGGATCAAGAAAGAACATGGTACCATGATCCTCACCCTTAGCAGAAGCTCGCATTTGAGGCTCAACCATAAATTTTACATTATTATTCTTTAGCCTCTCTGCCAATTTATGCCAATCATCCCATTCCAGTATCACACCAAAATGAGGTACTGGCACAGAATGTCCATCCACAATATTGGCAAATCTATGCCCCTGGTAATATGGATTTCTATGTATAATTAATTGATGGCCAAAAAAGTTATATGCCACCCATGCATCAGATGAGCGATATTCTTTACATTTAAGTATTTTGCCATAAAATTCGCGGGCTTCATCAATATCCCGGGTGGGAATAGCAAGATGGAAAATAAGGTTTTCAGACATGGTTGTAAAGTTAAACAATTCACAAATTTACAATGGTTTACTGATATTTTGTAATTCTTTCCTGGTTCTTCAAAAAGAATATACAATTCACACTCCGCATGCAATTTGTAAAGGGCCTCAAACTAATATTCATAGATAAAATCATAACTATGATAAGTATCCGGAATTTAATCAGTTGTATTTTATGCAAATTATTTCGTAACTTAAAAATGTTATTATTTAACTCAACTCAAACAACCTTGAAGGATCATCTAACCACGATCTTAATTTTTCCCAATATTGACACAAGATTCCCATTTTGGGATATCTCGACATGCAAAATGTTCGTTTTTGTTGAAAAAAAGCAGTTTTCTTTCTTGGTACAGTTTTTCCTCTATAACAGGTAATTATAAATGAATGTTCAACCTTAAAATTTAAAGTCATGAAATTTGGAGATATTATAGGGATATTTAAAGAAAGTAATAAGATTACTAAGAGCCATATGAAAAACCTCTTTGAAATGGCTATGGTTGATAGTCATTTTGATGATTCTGAATTCCAATTATTAAAACAATTGGCCAAGAAGCACAAAGTATCTGAAAAGGAACTTGAAAAAATTCAGGCAGATCCATCTTTAGTCGAATTTGAAGTACCGAAAAATCCGGATGTAAAATTCGAGCAGTTTTATGAACTGGTTCATATGATGACAATAGATGATGAAATATTTGAAGCTGAATTAAACCTTTGCAGAATATTTGCCAAGAAATTCGGCTATGAAAATGGCAAGGAGATAGTTGATATTATAGCACAGAATATTTCTAATGGGCTGGATTGCAAAGAATCCAGAAAAAGGGTGGCTATGTACTATAAGGTATAATCAGGATTACTCCTCCTGACCATACCTCATGAAGTTTATAATTTATCTGCTGTTAACATATTATAAAGCACTAGGACCTTCAAATGTCCCGGCAACCTTTATCAGGTCTGTTGAGTTGTCGTTTTGAAAATTAAACTCAAACTCACCTTTGATCATGCTATTGGAAATAGTATTAATTGTAACCTGATTGGGCAGGTCTATTGCCTGCTCATAAATTAACCAAAAATTATCATTATCAGCATATAACGCTGTTAATATTATGTTGGCATTTTCATCAGTTGTATAATTATATGTCCCTGGTTCAATACCATCTGAATTTTCCAGCTCAGCAACAGTAAATGTAAAGGCATCGTCTGTTTGGCCAATATTGCCAATTGAAACCTTTAGTGATGAAAAACCACCCAGGGTAATATAGGTAATCTCTGCAGGATAATCTGTTGTTGATGAGGTTGATTTGGCACCTGTGACAGTAAAGTCTACATTGGTTTCAGTTAATTCAGGTTCTGGTTCAACCTGGTTGCTGCCACAAGACCATAATACAATTGTAAATGCCATTAGCATTAGTACTCTTTTCATAGTATATGTTGTTTGTTTTAAAGTTTAATCTTCAATGATATCAATTTTGAAAACTAATTGCAATGTTTTATTGCTTTCGATAGTTAATCTGCATAAAAAAGCAGCAGTTGACAGGAGAACTGTTAAAGAGCAATTTGGTAGCACTAAAATATGTGTTAGAAAACTCCTGTCTGAAAAAGGCAAACAACCAAAACATATAATTCACACAATAATTATAGCTATCGTTTATAAACTTCAAAATTGATGACCTAAGTCATAATAGCTGTTGACCTAGGTCATAGTAGATATTCTACCTGTACTTTACTTTTCCAGTTAATTGGCGGGGTAGGATTTAAGTTAGATTAGCCCAAAATTATATCCTTCGAATTTGAGTATTGAAAAGATAAATACTAAAAATATTTAGTTTCAAGAGTGGTCCCCCTTCCAGTTTTTAAGGGGTAATTTTTTGTTCTTTATTCTGATACTAAAAAAATGAAACAACAATTCCTGGTAGTGCGAAAGCTTATCTGTATGGAGAACCAGCTGGTGAAAGGAGAGTATAAATTTTGCTAGAATTTATAAATAAGTGAAGGGATTGGGGTTTAGGTATATTGAGTGAATCAAAACAAACAATAACTATAAATTAAGAACATTGAAAAAGATTATTGCATTATGCTGCATACTAGCTGTACCAGGACTAGTGTTTGCAAGTGAAGCTGACTTAGTGATTCCTGATGGTGTTAAAGAACAATCAATTTTGTATTGGGGGTTCCTTATAACAATTGCCGGTTTTTTATTTGGATATTACCAATATGTCAGGGTTAAAAAAATCAGGGCACATAAATCAATGCTCGATGTAGCCCAGGTGATTTTTGAAACTGCAAAAACATACCTGATACAACAAGGTAAGTTCCTCGCTATTCTATTTCTAATTATTGGTGCAGTTGTCGCATTTTATTTCGGGTGGCTCTCAGAAGCTAACTTCGGTGTTTCAGGAGTATTGATGATTCTCGGCTGGACCGTTATTGGAATCCTTGGGTCGTATGCTGTAGCTTGGTTTGGTATAAGAATAAACACTTTGGCCAATTCAAGAATGGCTTTTGCTTCTTTGGAGAGAAAGCCAATTAAACTACTCAATATTCCATTGAATGCAGGGATGAGTATCGGTGTAGTGCTGATCTCCCTGGAACTACTAATGATGCTGATTATCTTATTATTTGTTCCGGGTGAATATGCCGGTGCCAGTTTTATCGGATTTGCCATTGGTGAATCACTCGGTGCCTCTGTCCTCAGAATTGCAGGAGGTATTTTTACAAAGATTGCCGATATTGGTTCTGACCTGATGAAGGTGATTTTTAAAATAGGTGAAGACGACCCCCGTAACCCGGGAACAATTGCTGATTGTGTTGGTGATAATGCCGGTGATAGTGTTGGACCAACAGCCGATGGTTTTGAAACATATGGCGTAACAGGTGTAGCTTTAATATCTTTTATTCTTTTAGCCCTTCCTGATACAGTAGTTGGAGAAGCCAATAAAATCACACTTTTAACCTGGATCTTTGTAATGAGGATTCTCATGATTGCAACCTCAATTGTTGCTTATTGGATCAACGGTGCAATAAGCAAAGCAAAATATGCCAATGCGGATGATCTTGACTTTGAAAAACCTCTAACTTCACTGGTTTGGATTACTTCATTACTTTCTATTGTTATTACCTTTTTAGTAAGCTACCTTACAATTGCAGATTTACCTAATAATCTGTGGATTAGCCTTTCTGTAATTATTAGTGCAGGTACATTAGGTGCTGCCATAATACCTGAATTTACTAAATTGTTTACAAGCCCAAAATCAGTACATGTTAATGAGATTGTAGAAGCTTCAAAACAAGGTGGAGCATCTCTAAATATTCTTTCTGGTATGGTTGACGGTAACTTTAGCGCATTCTGGAAAGGAATGGTATTCTTTGGGTTGATGCTCTTAGCCTACTATGCAAGCACCTTTGGATTGGATTCATTTATGATATATCCATCAATATTTGCTTTTGGTTTGGTAGCATTTGGAATGCTCGGAATGGGACCGGTTACAATAGCTGTAGATAGTTACGGACCTGTAACAGATAATGCACAATCCATTTATGAACTTTCACTAATTGAGGAGAATCAAGAAGAAATTACTCCTGAAATAGAAAAAGAGTTTGGTTTTACACCAGATTTCGAAAAATCAAAACATTACCTCGAAGCTAATGACGGTGCTGGTAATACATTTAAAGCTACTGCAAAGCCCGTACTCATTGGTACGGCTGTGGTAGGTGCAACTACAATGATCTTTGCTTTGATCCTGGTTATTGAACGTACTTTAAATGTAAAACCTGAAGAAATCCTGAACTTATTGAACCCATTTACAATTATGGGATTCTTGCTTGGTGGTTCAGTTATTTATTGGTTTTCAGGTGCAGCTACTCAAGCGGTAACAACCGGTGCCGCCCGTGCAGTAGAATATATTAAGAACAATATTAATCTTGATCCAAATGCTCCTATGAAAGCTGATGTTGAAAAGTCAAAGGCTGTTGTTAAGATATGTACCGTTTATGCTCAAAAAGGGATGTGGAATATATTTATTGCTATTTTCTCTTTTGCTCTTGCATTTGCTTTCTTATCAGCACCTACTGAAACTTCAAATGCTTCTGTGGCCCTCTTTGTAAGCTACTTAATATCTATAGCTTTCTTTGGTCTTTTTAAAGCTATTTTTATGGCAAATGCCGGTGGCTCCTGGGATAATGCTAAAAAGGTTATTGAAGTTGACATGCATGAAAAAGGGACTGCACTTCATGATGCCTCTGTGGTTGGGGATACTGTAGGTGATCCTTATAAGGACACATCGTCTGTTGCACTAAATCCAATAATTAAATTCACCACATTATTTGGATTATTGGCAATGGAGATTGCTATTGCACCTCAGTTTCAAGCAATAGCACCTTATTTTGGCATCTTTTTCTTACTCATTGCATTCCACTTTGTGTATAGATCGTTCTATAAAATGAGAATCAGGAAGGATTATTCATTTAGACGGCATGTTCGACTATCATTATTTGGCTCTCATAGTAGTAGCTTACTTAGGGGGGACTCATTTAATGGTAATGGAAAACCGGAGTTGACCAAACAGAAAACAGATGGTCAATCAGAAAAGAAAATCTACCAAGACAAATGATGATTTTATTTTGAAGTGAAAGGAGGGGGATTAATTATTATTAATCCCTTCCTTATTGCAGCCAAAATAAATAAAATGTAAGCTTTTGTAAAAAGATACAGTAGGAGAAAATATGTTACATTATCAGGATAATAATCATGTTATTAACTAATTAAAGTCATTTTATTTCCTAACTAAAGTCATTTTTTTACCCTGGTTCAACTGATATATTTACTAGTTTATTATGTGAAGTTTATATCATATAATTAATAAATCTCAAGATTAATGTCTAACGAAAATATAACATACGATGCGATTGTTTCAGAAGTAAAAAATGATACTGTATCTGTTCTCGTGCAAGGGAATCTGAATTGCGCATCATGTCATGCAAAATCTGCTTGTGGCATTTCTGAATCAGAAGACAAAAAAATTGAAATTTATGATCCTGATAACATCTATAAGATCAATGAAAAAGTTACAATAGCCATAATGAAAAAAGTGCAACCAAAAGCAGTTATTTATGCTTACTTGATACCCTTTATTCTATTACTTGTTACACTACTCATTGCATCTGAGTTTCTTCAGGAGTGGATGGCAGGGATTGTGGCATTTTCCGTGTTGATTCCTTATTATTTATGGATATACTTTTCAGATCACTACTTTAAACGAGAATTTTCATTTTCAATTTTAAAAAACAATAAACAAGAAGATTAAATTCAAGCAGATGAATGAATCGATTATATATAGTATTTTACTTCTGGTTTCATTGGGAGTGCTGGCATCGGTACTACTTTACATCGTATCCAAAACATTTTATGTCTATGAAGACGCAATGATTTCAGAAGTAGATGCGATACTTCCCGCAGCAAATTGTGCCGGTTGTGGATCACCCGGGTGCAAAGCTTTTGCAGAAAAATTGGTAAAGAATGAAGATATTTCTGATCTGTTTTGCCCTGTAGGGGGGAATGAAATTATGAATTCGATTGCTACACTTTTAGGCAAGGAAATTAAGGAGCAAGAACCCACTGTGGCTGTATTGCTCTGTAATGGGAGTAGTGCTGTGCGTCCAAAAACAACTCAATTTGATGGTCCGGATTCTTGTGCGATATCATCTATGGTTTTTAGCGGGGAAACAGACTGTTTATATGGCTGTCTTGGTAAAGGGGATTGTGTGGAAGTCTGTGATTTTGATGCTCTGCATATGGATAAAGAAAAAGGATTGCCGGTTGTCATTACCGATAATTGTACTTCTTGTGGAGCCTGTGTTAAAGAATGTCCAAAGGATCTTTTTGAATTAAGACCCAGAAATAAAAGAGATCTTAAAATCTATGTAGCATGTAAAAATGAAGAGAAAGGTGGAATTGCTAAAAAGGCTTGTGGTGTGGCATGTATTGGTTGTTCGAAATGTGTGAAAGTATGTCCAAAAGATGCGATAGACTTTGATAATTTTCTTGCTTATATCGATGCAGATCTATGTACACTATGCCGTAAATGTGGGGATGACTGCCCTACAGATTCAATCATTGAAACAAATTTTCCGCCAAGAAAGAAGAAAGAACCGAAGCAGAAGAAAGAGAAAGAGTTGACGAATACTTAAAAATTTCAAAAAGATGCTCAAAACATTTCCATATGGCGGGATACACCCCGTTGAAAATAAAATAACCTCGACCAAGGATATCCATAAAGCACCCGTACCTGATGTAGTTTATGTGCCTGTATCTCAGCATATTGGAGTTCCTTCCGAAATTGTAGTAGAATTAAGAGATAAGGTCGAAATCGGGCAAGTTATTGCTAAATCTGGTGGTTATGTGTCATCTAACATTCACTCACCGGTTGTTGGTACGGTTACAAAACTGGATAAGGTCGTTGACAGTAAAGGATATAAAAGCCAATGTGTAGTAATTAAAACCGACAAAAAAAACGAAAGTAATTACGAGGATGTGACATATCCATTAAAAACAGAAATTGAAATGTCGCCTGAAGATATTCTTACTCGTATTACAGAATATGGAATAGTAGGATTAGGTGGTGCCACTTTCCCAACCCATGTAAAGCTTAATGTCAATGAGGATAATAAGCTCGATCACCTAATTATTAATGGGGTTGAATGTGAACCTTATTTAACTGCAGATCATCGACTGATGCTGGAACGAGCTGAAGAAATTATAGTGGGTATTAATATTCTTTTACATGCTTTAGGCATTGAAAAAGCAATTATAGGTATAGAAAACAATAAGATAAATGCCATCAGTAACTTCGAATACCTCACCAAAGATGATCCAAGAGTCAGTGTGGCAGCACTGAAAGTAAAGTATCCACAAGGTAGTGAAAAGCAATTGATTAGTGCAATTCTAGACAGAGAGGTTCCTAAAAACGGACTACCAAGAGATGCCGGAGTTCTTGTTCACAATGTTGGTACCATCTATGCAATCTACCAAGCGGTGCAACACAACTTACCTCTAACGCAACGTGTAGTTACTGTAACCGGGAAAAAATTAAAAGATCCAGCCAATTATTGGGTAAAAATTGGCACGCCTATTAAAGCCTTGATAGAAGAAGTAGGTGGGATTCCTCAAGGCACAAGGAAAATCTTAAATGGTGGGCCAATGATGGGAAGGGCAGTAAAAAGCCTGGATGTTCCTGTAACAAAAGCTTGTTCAGGAATTGTGATCATATCAGATGATGAAGTACATAGAGGGAAAGAATTAAATTGTATCCGTTGTGCTGAATGTGTTTTCGTTTGCCCTATGGGCCTTGAACCTCACCTGTTAATGAACCTAACGGAAAAACGTCTTTGGGAACGCGCATGTGATGAGGATATTATGACTTGTCTTGAATGCGGATCGTGTAGCTATGTTTGTCCATCGTACAGGCCATTACTGGATTATATACGATTTGGGAAAGAACTAACAAAACAATTTAGTAACAAAGACAATAATTAACTGCTTAAGCAGATAGACTGTAAATAAAAAATTGAGTTAATGACACAAACAATAGTATCGGCATCACCTCATACACATGCAAATAGCACAGGTCGAAAATTAATGTATGATGTTTTAATTGCGCTGATTCCGGCCTTCCTTGTTTCCCTCTATGTGTTCGGAATATCAGCTTTGATAATAACGGCTATTGCCGTAACATCATGTGTGATTTTTGAATATGTAATTCAAAAATATTTGATGAAAACCGAGCTGACAATAACTGACGGTTCAGCGATTCTTACAGGAGTTTTATTAGCATTCAACCTCCCAACAAATATCCCAATATGGATGATCATTGCGGGTAGTTTAGTAGCGATTGGTTTTGCAAAGTCCTCGTTTGGTGGACTCGGATTTAATGTTTTTAACCCGGCATTGGTAGGTAGGGTATTTTTATTAATTTCTTTTCCCGTTCAAATGACTTCCTGGCCAATTGCCCTGGACAATAAAATGAATCTGGTTGATACAATTACTGGAGCAACACCTCTGGGTATTGCAAAAGATGGTTTGCAATTAGGTAAAACTGTAAGTGAAGTTACAGCAGATTTACCGTCAAATATGGAACTATTTTTAGGAGTAACAGGTGGTTCTATGGGTGAGATGTCTGTATTGGCATTATTGATTGGTGGTATTTATTTAATAATAAGGAAAGTGATCACATGGCATATTCCTGTATATATGCTGCTATCTATTTTTATTACAAG
>JBDLIU010000165.1:0-10136 GCA_039714715.1 Bacteroidota bacterium | reverse complement strand
CCATTATTTTTAGCCTCAACAGCCAGGATATATAGCTCCATGATCTTATCATCGGTAATAGGCATGCAGCCAATGGTTACGCAGTCGCCATGGATGAAGATATCTCCACCTAAGCTACCTTTTACACCAAGTATTCTGTCAGATGCGTTAGGGTAATTAACACCTAAAGAAAGGTAAAAATTACTGCTCGGATTAAAACGATCGATATAATAAAATCCTTCCGGGATTTGATAGTCGCCTGATTGTCTTTTTGGCCCTAACTCTCCTGATGTAGAACAAAAGTCATACTTTTTAAGAAGGCTGTATTTTTCTTTCGATTTCTCCCTGGTCCAAACTTCAATTACCTCCTCCTGTTTAAATATCCGTAAGAAAATATAAGGTGTAGTTATTGATTTATCCTTTAATAAATTATCAACGAGAGTTCCTTTTTGTTTATAGGCATTTCTTACCCTGGAATACCGCAATTGATCATCTTTAAATCCGCTTGATTGAAAGATTTGAGTAGAAATTATGATTAAAAAAAATGTAATACTTTTCATGCTATTTGTTTAAACCTTCTAAGGTAATAATGATTTATGTAAACAAATGGTACAGGCTTTTGTTAAGAAATCATTCAAATTCAAATAACAGGAGGCGTGGCACATTGATGTTTTGAAAAACTATATTGATATCCGGGAGAAGAATAAGATGAATTTAAGTGCATAAATGGAATATCTGGTCGTAGCTTAACCTACGACCAGCAGGTATTACTTCACCAAAATAGCATTGGCCACCTTACGCTCACCTGATTTATCACTTGGGAAATTTACAACACCTTTGTCTTTCAGCCACATGGTGGTAGATCCGCCACCATCAAGATTGATTGCATCGATGCAGTTTATTGTTAACAATAAATCCTGTAATTCACCAAGGCTCATACCATCAGCACTTTTGCTTCTGCCATCAATTGTGATCAGCAGGAGGGACTTATCAGTTTTACACATGCATGTTCTGGGATGTCTTTTAGCAACAAAACTCTTTCTTATTGGTAGTTTTATTTTGACTCTATTTTCTAATAACATTGGACCTGTGCCAATAGCCGCTTTCTCTTCGGTTGACTCAATGTAGAAGCTTTCTTGCTTCATGAATTCAATTACAATGCTGCTATCTTTCATCAACTTGATTATTCCGTTCAGTATTGAATCCGGTTTCTGTAAAGGCCCTGCATGTGCTATTACAGAATCATTAACCTCAAGATATGTTACACTGCCACCTTTTTTCATATCAAAAAAACTTGCATTAATGGCAACAACAGCTTCCTTTTCTTTTGCGAATTCACTGGTTGGTTTGAGTTCGCTCTGGCTAAATACGATTTCTAATGCATAGTTATTATCATGTTTTAAAGGCAATGAGAGAATACTGACAATCTGATTACTATCGAAAAGTGTATCAGTTAATATTTGCTGAAAACTATAATAGACAGGGTCTTTTGTTTTCTGACCATAGACATCATTAATAGAATAAAGTGATAATAGTATTAATGCCAGGAATAATAAGTGCTTACCAGGTTTCATCTTAAAATATAAGTTTCATGCTTATGCTTATTAACAATAAAAACAAAAAGCCTAACTTGAATAAAGCTAGGCTTAACTAAATTACATAGAATTTTACTATTTACGTTACATTTGGTTGGTCGGTGTTTTTAAATCCATTACCTACATATTCTTTAACCCACGCAACGCTTTCATCGAAAGTTTTAAAGAGTTGCTCCTCAGGGATCAAATCAGGAATAACATCAATGCGCTCAAGCATATATTGAGGTTGTTTAACAATACCTACCAGTAACACTTTCTTTCCGTTGCTAACTAAATCTACCAAAACATCTTCTATTGCATATAATCCAGACTGATCCATATAGGGCATTTTGTCCATCCTGATAATTACAATGGATGCCGTATCAGGAATCTGTTTTGCTAATTGCTGGAAATCGCTTGTTGAGCCAAAAAATAGTGGACCGTTAATGTGTTTTACGAAAACAGTTCCTCTTAAGCTAGTTGGGAAATTAAGTTCATCTGCCCAGGCAACTTCATCACATAGTAATTTAACATCAGAGCCTTCAGCTGTTAAATCTCCTATTTTTTTCATAAAAGACAATGAAGCAATAACAAGACCTATACCTACAGCATAGACCAAATTCCACAAAGCGGATAGTACAAGTACCAACAGCATAATGAGCACTTCTGGCCGTGGCATATAGGGTATTGCTTTAAGACCTTTATAGTCCATAACACCAATGCCAACCGTAATTAGTATACCAGCCAGTACTGCAGCAGGTATTTTTGATGCAATAGGTCCTAGTGCTAATAGAATTACTAGTAACAATATTCCAGCAAACATACCCGACAAGCGAGTTCTACCACCGGCATTAATATTTACTACGGTTCTTATTGTAGCACCAGCACCTGGGATACCTCCAAACAAAGCGCCAATACTATTTCCAATACCCTGCCCAATCAGCTCCTGGTTGGGTTTGTGTTTGGTTTTGGTCATGTTGTCTGCAACAACTGAGGTCAATAAGGAATCTATCGCGCCCAGTAAGGCCAGCGTTAATGCTGAAAAGATATATGGTGAAATAGCTCCGAAACTAAAGCTGGTAAAAATCCCGAAATTGATATTGGGTAATCCGCCGGGGATCTCTTCAATGGGTCTATAATCTAATCCAAACCCCATAGCGATGCCAGACATTACCAATAGAGCAACTAATGTGCTGGGTATGGCTTTAGTGATCAGTTTAAAGCCATAAATGATGAAAATTGTACCTAAAGCAAGGAGTAACTCAAGCCAATTAATATTGTTAAGGGCTCGAGGTAATACTTTAAAAGCACCAATGATACCCGAAGCTTCAGCATTGGCCAAAGATTGCGATTCTTTAATAATTTGCTCTTCGGTGATATTTTCAGCTTTACTAATTGTTTCTTTAATATCCTCTAATACCAATACCCCTTCACCTGCTTCTTCCGTCAATATATCATCTAAAATCGCTTCCTCAGCATATGGTTTAAATTGATTTACAAACTCCATATCTTCCTTAGGGTAGTAACCAACTGTGGGTAATATCTGAGTTACAATAATGATTACCCCGATGGCAGTCATAAAGCCTGAAACAACAGGGTTAGGTATATATTTAATATAACGACCCAAGCCAAGTAAGCCAATTCCAACCTGCATCAGTCCGGCCAACAGAAACACAGTAAGGATTGCAGGTAATGCTTCACTAATATTTCCTTTAAAGGATGCAATTATTCCAGCAATAATAACCATGCTTACAGCTGTCATAGGAGCTGTTGGTCCTGAAATCTGAGTGTTAGTGCCACCGAAGAATGCAGCAAAAAAGCTTACAAAAATAGCTCCGTAAAGTCCTGCACTAGGCCCCAATCCTGAAGAAACCCCAAAGGCTAATGCTAATGGAAGAGCTACTATACCGGCAGTTATACCACCGAATAAATCTCCTTTAAAGTGTGTAAAATCGAAACCTAATATTTTTTTGTTATTCATGTCAAGTTAATGGAAAATTAAAGTTATTAATCTGCGAAAGTAATATTTTCCTGATTTAGATGTGTGACCGTAAGCACTTAACACACTTCTTAGGCTTCGATCACATTAAATGTTCTTGTGATTGATTTCTGTTCTTTTACCGATAAGTGGTTATTGTGTGGCTAAAGTTTCAATCAGTTTTTCACAGCCACCATTTTTTAAATACACTGTATGCTCATCAATAGATTTGAATTGTTTTCCACAAATTTTACTGCAAAACACTTCCGACTTGGTATGATTGTTAAAAGCAGTGAATAGGTTTCTTACATCTTGGTTATCAAACATTTCGGCTGCATCACCATTGTTTTCTTTGGCCAACTTGAGTGTTTTAAACCAAATTGCTGCTGCTAAAGCGCCACAAGCATTGCCACTTAACCCGATGCCACCTGCAAATCCCGCAACCATAGTAGCCTCTTCATTACTGGCGCCCATCTTTTTTACTACCTCGGATGAACAGCTTAAGGGTGAGGCTTGCTGCTCATGTTTGCTATCTAAACCATTTTTGGCAGCTTGAATAGCTTCTGGTGTCCATTTGGCAATAAGGTTAAAACAAGGGCTGAAAACAAAGCCACGTAAAATTGTTTTAATCATAGATATCGCAAATTCCAGTTTGTTGCCAAAATCAACTCCTGTTATTTCCCGACAATTGACGGCTTTTGTCCTGTCTGAAAAAGACTCAATCAGGTGCTGAGAAGCAATAATTGCCGAAGCCGTTGCCTCATCCTTGTCTTTATACCTGCGGTATGATTCTGTTCCAACAGCCAGTGCACCTCCCCAAAGCATACCGCACTGATATCCTTTTTGAGCAAGACCACCGGCCATTATATCGGCTGCCTTCTCTTCATTAACTTTAGAATTATCAAATTCATGGTTTATAAGATGAAACATAGCATGAGAGCAGGCACCATCATTCCAGAAAGTTTTTCTGGGGCTTAATTTTTCTTTAGGGGGGGGCATCGGTTGTTGATTTTAATATAGTTACCAGTTAATAAACAAAGCAGTCTCGATAGCTATCGGGTCGGTTTAATGTGCTGGTCCTTGTTGGGCATTCGTTTTATTCAAGTGTTATCTTTCCTTTACTAATTTTAAAACTGTAAAGCTTTGAAGTGTCAACCTTCTTTCCATTAAGTTTTCCTGGTTTCCATTCTCCAAGATTATTAAAGACTTCCTCTATCTGTTTGTCCAACTCTAAGCTTTTTGTTTCATTATCCATTTTGCATTGAACCACTTCACCTTTACAGTTAATAATTAAACCAATCATACCCTTGTCCTTATGCTTTGGATTTTGTTTTAGAAACTCTATTTGGTTTAATCTTTCCGTGATTTCATCTTCTGTAATTGGACATACTGCTTCTTTCTGTCCATCGAACGGAAGTATTGCAATTACGTTTTTATCATTACAAATTCCAGGAATTGGCTCTTTAACTTCCATTTTAGCAACAAATTGTCCATAGGAGAGTCCAGTGAAAAAAATGCTTAAAAGAAGTGTTAAAATTGTTTTCATAATTATTATAGTTTATTAAAATGAGCCCAACGTTCTAGCTAAAATGAGTATGCACCCCAGCTACTAGAAGCACTGAAATGTCTGTTTCGCATTGTCCTGTCAATGTGATCAGTTCGCATATTCATTTTAGTGTTTGTTGTGTTTCGTTTATTCTATCTTTTTCGCTTCGTGGTCACCACCTTGATGTAATGTTAAGCTTGTCACCTCTCCGTTTTCATCCATGTTGAATGTTAACTTTGCGTCCACATCCACTAGGCTGAATTTATTCTTTTCATATGGGAGGATTTCAATCTTATTCTGTCCGGTTGCTTGAGCAAACATTTTTCCTTCTTCCCTAAATATTGAGAGTATGAAAGTGGGAGATAGTTCATATTTACCTAAATACTTGTCAGTAACAGAATCATCAAGCTCGATTTCTTCAATTGATGGAATTGGTTTGTTGGTTCTTTTCCAGTTCATATCATATCCAGTACTCTTTGAGGTAACAGATACAATCTCCCCATTCTCATTTCGTACAAAATGAAGTGTTGTCACTCCGCCACCGTCAAAAAAGAATTTGTCTTCTCCAAAAGGATATATTTTATATTTGCTTCCTCCAGTCCTCAATGAGAAAAGTTGTCCTTCTTTGAAGGTGATTATTCTCTGTTCTTCTTTATCCGTCTCATAGACAGCTTCATACTCCTTCATAGTATCATTAGACAAGGTAATTGGTTTCCAATCGAAGGGTTTTCCAAGCGCAAGGGCTGCCATTTTAGTTGCGATGCTGCCGGGAGGATTGCAGTTGCAG
The DNA here is from genome assembly GCA_039714715.1 of Bacteroidota bacterium. Taxonomy (GTDB): domain Bacteria; phylum Bacteroidota; class Bacteroidia; order Cytophagales; family Cyclobacteriaceae; genus S012-113. The sequence continues at coordinate 4,272 of JBDLIU010000165.1, read as the reverse complement.
TTAGAAAATATCGCTACAAATAGCTTCTCTTCTGGCAGATACATAGAACTAGTTAAAAAACCATTTATGCCACCGCCATGAGATATATTTAGACTTCCTTGAATGTTACCAATTCCCCATCCATAACCGTAACCCGTTTTTTCACCATTGTTCAGGTTGTAAGTTGAATGAGCTTCTTCTCTCGACTCTTTAGAAATCACTTTGTCATCCATAACAGCACTGTACCACTTGTATAGATCATCAACGGTAGATAGTAGTGACCCAGCAGCATATGGTAGGGTCATGCTCAAGAAGTCAGCATTTATATAACCGTCATCATTTTTATTATATCCATATGCCCTGTTCTTTATTATTCTGGATGTTGAACCGTAATAAGAGCTATTCATTTCTAAAGGTTTAAAAAATGCACTATCAATATATTCTCCATAAGACATGTCAGACACAACCTCAATGATATATCCAAGGATAAAATATGCGGAGTTATTGTATCTCCATTCTTCCCCAGGTTTAAAATCCATGGGTTGATTTTTGAAGAATTCAATTAGTTCTTCTGGAGTAAAGTCTTTTTTTCTTACTTCTCCATCCCACTCTTTCATTCCTGTATAACTTTTAATTCCTGAAGTATGAGTAAGCAAATGCTTTAAGGTTATTTCATGTCCATGAGTAGGATAATCTTCAACATACTTGGTTATATCGTCATCAAGGCTCAACTTGCCTTCATCTCGGAGTTTCAAAATGGCCGATGCAGTAAACTGTTTTGTAATGGAACCAATCCTGAATATGTTATCTGGTTTCATCTCTACACCAAGTTCAAGATTGGCCATGCCAAATGCCTTGCGATACACAACCTTGTCATCTTTTACCACAAGAGCAACAGCCCCAGGTCCATCATCTTTAAAAACTTCTGACATCAATACATCATATTCCTTAGTTAGCTTTTGAGCATTCAAAGACTGAGCGAGGAAAACTGAAAGGAGAATTGTTAAGATATTTTTCATTATAGTTTGGTTAGGTGAATGAAACACAACTATATGTATAACCACAACGAATATACAAACATCTCTATTTTGTCTATCGCGGTAAGCGCAAAATATTATTGTTGTTCTACTTCTTATCGAACTCTTTCTTTCAACTGTGCTTCAATTTCCTCCAATGAAGTCTCTTTAGCTTTTAAAAGTATTAATAGATGATACAGCAAATCAGCCGCTTCATTCTTAAACAAATCATCATTATTATCTTTTGATTCAATCACCAACTCTACGGCTTCTTCACCTACTTTTTGAGCTACCTTATTAATTCCTTTTCTGAACAACTTGTTGGTGTAAGATTCTTCAGCATCTTCATCGATTCTCTGATTAATGGTTTGTTCCAGTTCATAAATAAAACCCTTAGCAGTCTCCTCTTTAAAACATGACGTACTACCTGTATGGCAGGTTGGGCCAACAGGATTTGCTTTTATCAGAAGCGTATCATCATCACAATCCTGTGCTATTTCATCTACATAAAGGAAATTCCCGGACTCTTCTCCTTTAGTCCACAAGCGGTTTTTACTACGGCTATAAAAAGTGACCTTGCCTTCCTTTTGTGTTTTGACGAGTGCTTTTTCGTTCATATAACCCAGCATTAGCACTTGCAGGGTATTGGTATTTTGAATGATCACAGGGATCAATCCATTGTTCTTATTAAAATCTAAATTCATCGTATTGGTATATTATTTTCTTTTAAATAGTTCTTCAAATTAGGTATTGGGATCTCTCCAAAATGGAATATGCTGGCAGCTAATGCAGCACTCGCTTTCGTGTTCATAAATACATCTTTAAAATGCCTGCCATTTCCGGCGCCACCAGAGGCTATCACAGGGATATTGATTAGTTTACTTACCTGTTTGGTAATATCAATGGCAAAGCCATCCTTTGTGCCATCGTGGTTCATGGAAGTAAGCAGAATCTCTCCGGCACCAAGCTTTTCTGCTTGCTTTACCCACTTTAGTGTTTTAAGCTCAGTAGGAGTGCGGCCACCGTGGATCACTACAATCCACTCATCATTAATAAACTTGGTGTCGACTGCCACTACCACACACTGACTGCCAAACTGTTCTGCGATTTCAGAGATTAATTCGGGTCTTTTTACTGCGGATGAATTGATGGTCACTTTATCAGCGCCTGCTTGAATAATGGCACTCACATCTTCTATTGAGTTAATGCCACCACCAACCGTAAAAGGAATGTTGATCTCTGCCGCAATGCGTTCTACCAGTTCAACCAGTGTTTTTCTTTTCTCTATTGTGGCGGTTATATCCAGAAACACAAGCTCATCAGCCCCTTCTTCTACGTAGCGCTTAGCCAGCTCGATAGGATCACCGGCATCTCGGATATCTACAAAATTAATACCCTTAACTGTTCTGCCGTTATCAATATCGAGACAAGGTATGATTCGTTTCTTTAACATAATGTACTTAGTTCTTTAAAGGTTATTTTCCCTTCATAAAGGGCTTTACCAATAATTGCACCATCGCAACCTATTTCGTTTAATTCTTTTAAGTCATCAATAGATGAAACACCTCCGCTGGCAACCAGCTTTACAGACGTGCTGTTTAGGATTTCATCGTATAGATTAAATGCAGGGCCTTTAAGCATACCATCTTTGCTTATATCTGTACAGATCACCTCTTTAACACCCTTCTCAGCATAACTGTTGATATACTCAAGCACATCCAATGAAGACTCTTCGAGCCAGCCGTTTGTAGCAATTTTTCTGTTCCTGGCATCTGCACCCAGGATAATCTTATCACTACCGTATTGATCAAGCCAGTTGAGAAACAATTCAGGATCTTTAGCCGCAATGCTGCCACCTGTTACTTTGTCTGCACCACTGGAAAATGCGATTTCAATGTCCTTGTTGCTTTTAATGCCGCCACCGAAGTCAATTACCAGGTTGGTTTTAGACCTTATCTGTTCCAGGACTTTGTAATTAACAATTTCCTTCGATTTTGCTCCATCAAGATCAACCAGGTGCAGGTATTTAACACCATAGCCTTCAAATTCTTTGGCCACTTCAACAGGGTTTTCATTGTATACTTTTTTAGTGTTGTAATCACCTTTGCTTAGGCGTACACACTTTCCATCAATGATATCTATGGCTGGTATAATCCTCATAATTCTAAAAAGTTTTTAAGTATTGTATCTCCAATATCAGCCGACTTCTCTGGATGAAACTGGGTTGCATAAAAGTTGTCTTTCTGTATTGCAGCGCTGAATGGAAGAATGTAGTCGCAGATGGCAACTGTGCTCTCACAGGTTTCTACATAGTAACTGTGAACATAATAAACATTTTCTGTTGACTCAATATTGTTGAATAACACTCCGTTAACCTTTGCAAAGCTATTCCAGCCCATATGCGGTACGATTTCATCATCAGGGAATTTCCTTACTTCAGCATTAAAAATGCCTAAGCAGGTGGTATTACCCTCTTCACTGTGTTTACACATGAGCTGCAGACCAAGGCAAATGCCTAATACAGGTTGTTTTAAACAGGCTATAACTTCATTCAGGCCTTTTTCCTGTAGATAATTCATGGCTGTGCTGGCCTCGCCAACACCAGGAAAGATGACTTTTTTGGCTTTTCTGATCTCTTCAGGATCATCAGTTATTATGCTCTCATAGCCCAGTCTGGCAAGAGCATTCTGCACAGATCTTATATTCCCCGCATTATATTTAATTATGGCTATCATAGGCTTCCTTTTGTGCTGGGCACAGCATAATTATCTGTTTTGCTTACAGCCATCTTAATAGCTTTACCAATTGCTTTAAAAATGGCTTCTATCTTGTGGTGTTCATTATCACCCTCTGCCTTAATGTTAAGGTTGCATCTTGCATTATCACTGAATGACTTGAAGAAGTGATAGAACATCTCAGTTGGCATTTCTCCTACCATGTCGCGGTTAAATTCTGCCTCCCAAACTAACCATGGCCTGCCTCCAAAATCGATGGCTACCTGTGCAAGGCAATCGTCCATGGGTAGGAGGAACCCATATCGCTCAATGCCTTTTTTACTACCTAAAGCCTTTTCGAAGGTGCTTCCCAGTGTTAGCGCTACATCTTCGATGGTGTGATGCTCGTCTATTTCTAAATCTCCATCAACTTTAATATCCAGATCAAGGTTGCCATGTCTTGCGATTTGTTCCAGCATATGATCGAAGAAACCAATGCCGGTATCAATTTTACTCTTCCCGGAACCATCAAGATTTAGTTCAATTTCTATTGATGTTTCATT
>JBDLIU010000164.1:0-10148 GCA_039714715.1 Bacteroidota bacterium | reverse complement strand
TGAATTTACTGGTCTGGCTGATGGGGATCACACGGTTACAGTAATAGACAATAATAGTTGTGAAACTATTTCGAGCTTTGAAATAACATCACCTGATTCTATCAGTATAAATTTGTTGTCTTATCAAGATACTAACTGTGGTCAGGCGAATGGAGCAGTAGATGTAGAGGTAACTGGAGGGACAGGTCAATATCAATATGATTGGTCAAACGAGTTAGGGGAACTGGTTAGTGAGAATCAGGATCTGGCAGCTATTGCAAGTGGCACCTATCAGCTTCTGGTAATGGATAATAATAATTGCCAGAAGCAATTTGAAGTCTCAATATCTGATTCAGACGGACCTCAAATAAGCATCGACAACATTACATCGCCATCATGTTCTTATAATTCTGACGGATTGGCAGAAATAGGTATTTCAGGAGGGGCAACTCCTTACCAAATACTGTGGGAGAATGGCCAATCGGATTTTGTTGCCACTGATCTGGGCGGAGGTACTCATACGGTACAGGCCACAGATAATAACGGCTGTATCTCATTTCTGGAAATTAATATCTCGGCACCACAAGCTATAAACATTGCAGATAAACAATTAGTTCAGCCGGATTGCTATGGAGAGAGTAATGGGGCGATTAGTATATCAGGAGAAGGAGGAACAGGAGCATTAAGTTATTCCTGGGAGAGTTATGGCAACGATCAATCGTTAAATAATATTTCAGCAGGAGATTACCAGCTAACCATCGAAGATGAAAATGGGTGCGTATATCAGGAGGTTGTAATCCTTGATCAGCCAGATTCAATCTCAATAGACTTTCAAATTACACCTCCAATGTGTAATGAATCCAATGATGGTAGTGTACAGATTGATATTAATGGCGGGATCACGCCCTATAGTATTTATCTGAATGGAGAACTGCAAACTTCTCATTACCTTCAGAATCTGGCAACAGGTCTATACGAAGTAGAAGTATCTGATCAGAATACTTGTTCTGAGAGTACCATTTTAGAAATTCCGGAAGTAGGGCCTTTAGCTTTAGAGTTTGAAGATATTGTGCTTTGCGAGGGTCAAACCTATCAGGTATTATCACCAATTGAGGCAACAAGTTATAACTGGTATTGGCAATCTCAGGTTATTGGAACGGCAGAGAACATTGAGATTCAAGAAGAAGGACAATATCAGTTAGAAGTGATTACCCAGGAAGGATGTATTGGAAACGGCATATTTCAGGTTAGTTTTTCAGACGAAATCCTGGAAGGGGATTTCCTTATGAGTTCCAAAGCTTTTGTTGGCGATACGCTAATTGTAATAGATATAACCTATCCTGTTCCGGATTCTGTTGAATGGGTTATCCCTGATGAAGCAGAGATTATTGAAGAGACAGACGATTTTCTAATGATGGTTTTTAATAATCCAGGGATATACCAAGTGGGGTATTTTGGCTATCTGGGCTATTGTGTAGATAATTATGAATCGGAGGTTGAAATTCTAAGTAAAGATGATGGATCAACCGGGGGAAGAATATTTGGTGCTGGGGCGCGAATTACATCTCTCGAGGCGTACCCTAATCCTAATAATGGGCATTTCACCCTAAAAGGTCAGTTTTCAGATAAGATGAATGTCTCATTAAGAGCAATAAATCTTACACTAAATGCTACTGTTTTAGAGAAAATGGTTCAAGTAGAAGGAGAACAATCATGGGAATTTGATTTATCCGGATATCCTAAAGGGCTTTATGCAATAATTATTGAAAGTAAAAATCACCTGAAAGCTGTGAGAATAATTGTGAATTAAGAGAAATGGCAATAAAATATACGTTCATAAAAATCATTTAAAATTTGATTAATAATCCAACAACTGCTATACTTGCATCAAATACTGCGTCACGCAGTACATTCAGTTCGCTGAAAATACCTCAAAAGAACTTACTGATTAAAATCAAATAATTATAAACAGTACCTACTTCAGGTAATAATATGTTAATCTATTAAAACCCATTCGGGGCAATTCAATTAAATTTTTATGTACAATATCGATGAGTTAAATATGCAACTTCTCTCAGATTTGAGAAAGATTGCAGAAGACCTGGGAGTGAAAAGCTTCAAAAAACTAGCTAAACAAGAACTAATCTATGCCATTCTTGAAACTCAGGCCACTATTCCTGAAAAAGACCTCCCTAAAAAGAAAACCGTAAAACCAGCGGCTAAGCCTGCTAGCACTGAACAAAGCCGAAGTGCCGGAGCCAAAAAGGAAGAGGATAAGCCAAAAAGACCTAAGCGTGTGAACGTTAAGAAAGACATGGAAAAGAAGTCCGAAAACAAAAAAGAGCTGGACGATTTTGAGAAATCAGCGGATGAGCTGCTTGAATCATTTGACCTTGATCTTGCCAGTTCGGTAAGCACGTTTGATAGCAAAACTGAAGAGGGCAAAAAGAAAGCGCCTAAGCGTGTCGAAAAGAAAGAAACTACTAAAAAGGTAGAAGGAAAAGAAACTACTAAAAAAGTAGAAAGAAAAGAAGCAGCAAAAAAAGTAGAGGGAAAAGAAGTTCGCGAAAAAAGAGAAAGAAAAGAAGCCCCTGAGCGAAAGCCTCGTCAGCATAAAGAGCATAAAGAAAACAATGGTACAACCGGGGGGAAACCTGAAGGTGATAAAAGACCTCAGCGCCAGGAACGGACACTAACACCTGAAGAAGAAGCTCGCAGGAAAGAAAAACAGGAGCGTTATGAGCAAAAGAAGAAAGTTCAGGCTACTATTCGTGAGTTTGAAGGAGTGGTAAAAAGTGAAGGAGTATTAGAGATGATGCAAGATGGTTATGGCTTCTTGCGTTCTTCAGATTATATGTACCTGGCTAGCCCGGATGATATTTATGTTTCACCCTCTCAAATAAAGCTGTTTGGATTAAAAACAGGAGATACCGTTAAGGGTGATATTCGTCCTCCAAAAGAGGGCGAAAAATACTTTGCCTTACTTAAGGTTGAATCTGTAAATGGTAAAACCACTGATGAAATCAGGGATAGAATACCATTTAAGTTCTTAACACCACTATTCCCTGATGAAAAGCTTAATCTTAGTGCAAAACCAAGTGGTTACTCTACAAGGGTATTGGATTTGTTCGCCCCAATTGGTAAAGGCCAACGGGGTATGATTGTGGCCCAGCCAAAGACAGGTAAAACTGTTCTGTTAAAAGAAATTGCCAATGCTATTGCGGAAAATCATCCTGAGGTTCATTTAATAATCTTACTTATTGATGAGCGTCCTGAAGAGGTGACAGACATGGCACGAAGTGTTAATGCAGAAGTAATTGCTTCCACCTTTGATGAGCAAGCCGACAAGCATGTGAAGGTAGCCAACATTGTTTTAGAGAAAGCAAAGCGAATGGTTGAGTGTGGTCATGATGTGGTTATCTTGCTTGACTCAATCACACGTCTGGCAAGAGCACACAATACAGTTATCCCATCATCAGGTAAAATATTATCAGGTGGTGTAGATGCAAATGCACTGCATAAGCCCAAGCGTTTCTTTGGGGCAGCCAGAAATGTGGAAAATGGTGGTTCATTAACCATTATGGCAACAGCCCTTATTGAAACGGGATCTAAGATGGATGAGGTGATCTTTGAAGAATTTAAAGGAACCGGTAATATGGAACTCCAACTTGACAGGAAACTGTCCAATAAGCGTATTTATCCTTCTATTGATGTTATTGCATCGGGTACAAGAAGGGAAGATTTACTTATGGATAAAGAAGAGCTTCAACGCATCTGGATACTACGTAAATTCATGGCCGATATGAACTCACAGGAGGCTATGCAATTCCTGCTAGAAAAGATGAAAGGAACACGCAATAATGCTGAATTCCTGGTGTCTATGAATGGGTAAGTCAAGCATTAATAAGTTGTAAAAAGAATCCCCTTTTTGAGGGGATTCTTTCTTTATAGAGAGCTCTGGGATTATCAGGAATCCCGAAAAAATTCAGCACTATTTTTTTCTCTGATTTTTAATAGGTTTTCAATTCCAAGCAGTACTATCTCATAAGCATATCTGCGTTACAACATTGATAATTTGTAGTTGGCGAATTGATATTAATCCTATATCTTTATCCCCCTTTTTTCGTCATATTACATAATCGGTATTGATTCCTCACTATTTTATAGGTAATTTTAATAAGAATAGATTAAGGATCAGTTTGATCCTATGTTTAACTTAAATTAAAAAGCATGAGAAAAAGTTTACTTCTCAGTCTTGTGCTCATTTTAGTTGGCACTTTGGCCTTTGCGCAAGACCGAACAGTTACTGGTAAAGTCACATCCGAAGAGGATGGGTCCGCTTTACCAGGAGTTAACGTGGTGGTAAAAGGTACCACGGTTGGGGCAGTTACCGATCTTGATGGTAACTATACTCTATCTATTCCGAGTGAAGCCCAGATTTTGGTATTTTCATTCATTGGAATGGTCACTCAGGAAATAGAGATTGGTGGTCAATCTCGTATTAACTTAGTTATGTCTTCAGATGCCGAACAGCTATCTGAAATAATTGTTATTGGCTATGGTCAGCAAACCAAGGAAGCTTTGACAGGTTCTGTTGGAATTGTAGATGCCGAACAAATTCGGCAGGTGCCACTTGCATCATTTGAGCAATCACTTCAGGGTAATGTGGCAGGTTTGCAAACGGTTAGCCGAGATGGTGCTCCTGGTTCAAACAACCAGATTCGTATTCGTGGTATTGGCTCTATTTCAGCATCAAGTGAGCCTCTTTATGTAATTGATGGAGTTATTGTTCAGGCTGGTGACTTAACCGAGCTGAACAGTAATGGTGGAAGAAGTGGTAATGTTATGGCTGCTATTAATCCCAATGATATCGAATCTATTACGGTATTGAAAGATGCGTCTTCAACAGCTATTTATGGTTCCAGGGGAGCAAATGGGGTTATACTAATTACTACAAAGTCAGGTAAATCAGGGAAAGCTCAGATTAACTTTAGCAGCCTGGTAGGATTTAACTCAATAGCTTCTAACAAAATTATGCAGCCATTGAATGCAGATCAGTATCACACCCTTTTTGTGGAAGGTTATGTGAATACCGGTGACTGGACTCTGGAAGAAGCAGAAGCGGAATATCAGTCTCGTTTCCAGCAACTTTATAATCCATTGGACACCACGCAGCTTACCGATACCAATTGGCTGGACGAAATTACCAGGGTAGGTGTAACTCAATCTTACGATTTGAATGGAAGTGGCGCTACCGAAAACTTGAAGTATTACTTCTCCACATCGTATTACGATCAGGAAAGTTTTGTGATTGGTTCGAACTTTGAAAGGTTCTCAACCAGACTGAATATGGATTATTCTGATAATGAAATATATACTATTACCAATAAGGTATTTGTTTCCAACTTTGTTCAGAATGGTTATGTTGATGGTTCTGCCTGGGCCAATCCACTTTATAATGCTTACTTACTTGCACCTGTAATACCTGTATATGATGAGCAGGGCAGGTATAATGCAGATCATAAAAACTATTTCCCAATGGGTGGTAACAACCCGGCGGGTAAATTAGGTGGTGATGACCTGAGAGAAACCAAGCAGATCAGGATTTTGGACAACTTTGCCATTGGGCTAAATTTAATGGAAGGCTTGAATGTGAAGTCTTCATGGAGTTTTGATATAATTAGCATTGATGAAGCTCAATATGAGAATCCGAGGTATGGTAATGGTCGAAACAATGGAGGTCAGGCACAGAATGCCACAAAATTATTTACAAGCTGGGTAGGTACTCAAACCGTAAATTATGAAACTACTATCGCCAATGACCATAATATAAGTGCCCTGTTAGGTTACGAAGCACAGCGTTCTGAGACACAATATCATCATTCATATGGTAACCTTTTCCCAAATGATAAGCTTAAAACCTTAAACAGCGCAGCTTCAGACTATGCTATTAGTGGATATAGAACAGAGTTTACATTTGTGTCCATGTTTGCCAGGGCAAACTATGATTATAATGGCAAGTATTATCTATCAGCCAGTTTAAGACGAGATGGTTCATCTCGATTCGGTGCTGAAAATCGCTGGGGTACTTTCTGGTCACTGGGTGCAAGCTGGTTGCTAAGCAGTGAATCATTTCTGGATGATGTGTCAGCTATCGGTATGCTTAAGCTAAGGGCTTCTTATGGATTAACGGGTAATGCGGCAATTGGTAATTTCCCTTCAATTGGGTTGTATGGTTATGGTTATGATTATAACAGCGAGCCGGGAGGTAGGCCTTCTCAAATTGGTAATCCTGATCTAGGATGGGAAAGTCAGACTAACTTCAATGTCGGGTTAGACTTTGATATATTTGATATGGTAGATGGTACAGTTGAATATTTCGACAGGCTTTCTTCTGACCTGTTATTATATGTGCCGATCTCTCGTACAACCGGATTTACAAGTCTCTTCCAAAACGTTGGAGAAATGAGAAATTCTGGTCTTGAAATTACAATGAATGCCAGGGTTCTGGATAGGAATGATATGTTGTGGACCATTGGTTTTAATACTACTTTCCTGAAAAACAGGGTCACAAAACTTGATGAACCTTATATTGCCGATACTAAGTACAGGAAAGAAGGCTATGACTACCAGACCTACTATCTGTATGAGTGGGCCGGAGTCGATCAGACGAATGGTGATCCATTGTATTGGACAGATTCTACACATACTGAAACAACAACGAGTATTAATAGCGCAACAAGAACGCTTACAGACAAGAGTGCTACACCACCGGTTTATGGAGGTATCAATACTTTCTTCAGTTGGAAAGGCTTGAGTCTGAATGCACAGTTTGCTTATTCATATGGCAATTACATATACGATTTTAATGGTCGTCATGTGATGGGTGATGGTCGTTTAACACCAAGAAGTACTACCACCCTGGCATTCGAAAACAGGTGGCTTCCCGGTAAAACAGATGCAACCTGGCCTATGCACATGTGGGGTGGTCATTCTTCCAGTGGAGAATCGAGAACTACGAGGTGGCTATATGATGGTTCATTCATCCGCTTGAGAAATATAACATTGGCTTACCAAATTCCGGAGTCGATTACCTCTCGTATCAAGATGAGGTCTATCAGGGTATACGCAAGGGGCACTAACCTCTTAACCTTTACAAAGGATAGAGATCTATACATTGACCCTGAACAGTCTATTACTGGTACTGTATCTGGTTTAACACCAGCTTCGAAGACTATCTCGTTCGGAATTGATTTTGGAATTTAAACATTGAGAATCATGAGAAAATTATTTTATAGAGTATTTACAATAATGATAGTCGGATTAGTTCTGTCATGTTCAGATGAATTCCTTGAACTGACACCACAGCAATCCGTGGCAGATACAGATGCACTTACCAACCTGGAGGATTATAAATCTTCGATTACAGGCGTATATAACGAACTTTCATATGCAAATTATTATGGCAGGTATTTTATTCTTGTCCCTGATGTAATGGCAGATGATGTGAAACAGAATTCCCAGGCGAACAGGGCTAAACAATATGCAGAATATGTAGCTACTGTTTCAGATGTAACAGCCAGGGATATGTGGACTGGGATGTACCGCGCTATTAATGCAACAAATCAAATTATCAATGCAGATGTATCTGTACCTGAGTCAGTGCAAGATGAGAAAGATCATATGGTAGGCGAAGCTTATGCAGTTCGTGGTCTGATTCACTTCGACCTTGTGAGATTATTTGCAGAGCACTATACCTATACTTCCGGTGGAACTCACCTGGGGGTACCCATTGTAACGCAATTTGATCCAACGGCACAGCCCACCAGGAATTCGGTGGATGAGGTTTATACCCAGGTTATTGATGATATGACCATGGCTATCAGCTTAATGGGAAATTCACGAAGTGGTGACACACGCACATTAAGCGTGGATGCAGTAAGAGCTCTGCTAGCCAGGGTTTATCTTTACAAAGAAGACTGGACCAATGCAGAGGATTTGGCAAGCCTAGTAATAGATCCCGGAAAGTATTCTCTAGTTCCTAATGGCTCATATTTTACTGATCTGTGGGAGAATGATGATAGCAATGAATCATTATTTGAGATTGCTATGACCGAGAATGATAACAGGGGATCTGATCACCTGGGCAGGATGTACCTTCTTGAAGGATATGGTGATTATCTTCCTTCAAATGATGTGGTATCGCTTTATGATCCTGCAGATGTTAGACTTAGTGTATTCAAGACTGATCCACTTTTAACGGGTGATTATGCACCTTTTAGAATGAATAAATATCCTGATGTTAATGCAGAGAATAACATTAAAGTTATGCGATTGGCAGAACTTTATCTGATCAGAGCAGAAGCAAGAGCTGAACTTAGCGGTAATGATGCTGGCGCTCGTGCAGATCTGGACATGGTAAAACAAAGAGGATTGGATACTGCTCCACCAAGTACTGAATCGGGCCAGGCATTGAAAGATGCAATTTTCCTCGAACGAAGAAAGGAATTATGCTTCGAAGGACAGAGACTCTGGGATTTAAGAAGGAAGCAAATGGATATTGTAAGGGTTCAGTGTACTTCAACTACAGTTTGCAACATTCCTTATACCGGAGTACAGGAAAGTGAAAAAACCATTTTACCTATCCCGCAAATGGAACAAGATGCAAACCCAAATATTGAGCAGAATCCTGGTTATGTAGAATAGTTAAATCAAATTAGATAAATATGAAATTCATAAAGAATATAAAACTTATAATCATCATGGTCATGGTCCCATTAGTTGGATTCTGGGCATGTAGCGATGAACCGATTATTGACCCTGCTGATCCGGATGGACCTCCAACCAATTTAGTAATTGATGTAACATCAGGTGAATACCTGGATGAGGTTACTATCACGGGCAAGAACTTCCATGCGGCATCAAATTACAATACAGTCATGATTGGAGGTGCTAAAGCACCAATTGAGTCTTCAACCACAACTGAGATTGTAGCTACCGTACCATGGGAAGCAGCCTGGGGAGTGGGTGATGTTACTGTTACCGTAGGATCCAATACAGCAACTGTGACCTCCAGCTTTGAGGTCACCCCTCCTACACCACAAATCTTTTCGTATGAACCCGCATTTGCACCTGAGGGGGATACTATCATTATCTCAGGTATGAATTTTAGCAATACCGCTGCTGATAATGTAGTTAAATTTAACGGAGTTGCTGGAACAGTAGTTGACGCTGATTCCCTAATCATATCAGCACAGGTTCCTGTAGGAGCTACTACTGGTCCAGTTACAGTGACAGTAAATGGCTTAACAGCAGAAGGACCAACATTTTCTGTTGTTGAGGTAACTGTAGTAGAAATTGTTGTTATCGATACCAATCAGGATGCAGAAGAGATGAGTAATGATTACTGGGATGGTTGGGTTTATACGGGTAGCACTGACCTTGAGATGGGTATGTGGGATACCTGGGATACACCGGATAAGGGTGCAGTCACCGTTGGATTGGCATACCCAGATGTTCAAATACCGAAAGGTGTAATAATTTTACAAGCTTATATCCAGTTTGAAGCCGATGCTGATGATGATGTGCCATGGCAAGTAACCATTTGGGGTGATAATACGGCAAACGCTGATATGTTTGCGGATGACCCTGATCCTGAGCTTAGTATACCACCTGATCCCTCAACTAACAGCTTTGATATTTCAGGAAGACCAAAAACACCTATGTCGGCAGTCTGGAACATGCCAACATGGGTAACAGGTGATCGAGGTGTAGATCAGAGAACACCGGATTTAAAGGAGATAGTACAACACCTTATTGATCTGGATGGCTGGGCAGCAGGAAATACAATGGCCTTTATGTTGGCAGCAAGTGGGGACAATGCGAATCCTACAGTCGATGATGCAGGTAACGGAAGGGAAGCAGAATGTGGCCCAGGTGATGGACCTTCGTTATACATAGTTTATGCTCAGTAGTTAGTAGCATAAGAATAAAAGGTTAATAAAAATCCCCTTATACGAGGGGATTTTTATTTTATGGCTATTAATCACACAAGCAGGGATTTAGTTAAATTGCTTATATAAATTTTTAATCATTTCTTGATCAATCGCTTTAATCCCAATTGCTCCCCATTTGTTTTTTCCAGGTTCAGAATATAGTATCCTTGAGTG
>JBDLIU010000163.1:0-10150 GCA_039714715.1 Bacteroidota bacterium | reverse complement strand
TTCACTGGAGGAGAACCACTTATGACTGAACGATTTTCTGAACTGGTTCTCTATACAAGATTGAAAGGCAAGTCTGTTACGGTTATTTCTAATGGAAACTACTCCGATTATACAGCATATCAACAGCTAGTTGATCTGGGAGTAGATTTGTTTGAGCTACCTATTCACTCTGCCAATCCCGAAAACCATGACTATATGACCAGGAAATCGGGCTCATGGGAAAAATCTGTTTCTATAATCAAACAATTGCAACAAACTCAAGCAAGAGTGGTATGTGTTATTGTACTTACGAAATCTAACCATTCTGAGATTATTGATACGCTGGAGTTTATTAGCTCTTTAGGTATTTCCAGTGTTATGCTTAACCGATTCAATATCGGTGGACTTGGAAGGCAGGAAACAGAGAAAGTAATGCCTTCCAGAGATGAACTTTCGATAGCATATAAAAAAGCCTCTGATCATGCTAAAAGGTTAAAGCTGTCCATTTCATCTAATGTCTGTACACCGGTTTGTGTGCTTAATCCAAAAGATTATCGTATGATAAGCTTTGCAACTTGCTCATCCGATTTTAGTAAACGACCCATAACCTTAGATTCTGAAGGTAATGTGAGGTTTTGTAATCATTCACCCACGGTCCTGGGAAATATACACACCACACCACTGGAAGAAATTCTTCACTCTCCTGAAGCCCGACAGTGGGAAGAAATTATCCCGTCATTTTGTGCTGGCTGTAAAGCCTATAGCAAATGCAAAGCAGGTTGCAGGGCCGCCTCGGAGCAGGTTGGATTATCACTGGAACACCCTGATCCAATTATTGGCATGATTGGGAACAACAAAGCTGCATTGAACTTATGATTTAAAAATCTTACCAGTTATCAACTGTATTTATTTAATAAATACGATATATTTACCCTGTTACTTTTTTACTAGTTGCAATGGTGTTTAAGGATTTTTTTAAGAACGTAAGGCTCTCACGATTAGAGGTAAAAGAAGGTGATGATTACAATGTTGTCCAAAAACAAAACCTTCTTCTTTCTCAATTAGCGATTGTAATTGTAGTTATTCTAACTCTTCACTCGATAGACGATTACATGCGGTATGGTAGTGACGAGAATTATTTCTGGCTTCTATTAACAGAAATTCTTATGGTGTCGGTTGGTTTAGCCACATATATTTTGAATGAAAAGTACTACCATAAAGTGGCGAGGTATGTTTTAATTACAGGTTTTGCGGTGCTTATTTTTATTCTCAATACACTTCTTTCCAAGGAGGCTGGAGTTTATTTCTTTTTCTTCCCTTTAATGTCAGCCACTTTTGTGTTTTTCAGTTATTCAGATAACAGGGTAAAATACATCTATTTACTTATTATAATTTTCTCATTCCTTGTACTCACATTTACCGACTTTAATATTTTTGGAATAGTACTAGACGTAGATATAAAGTTGGATTTTATAACCAACCTAACTTCCTCCCTAATCCTGGTATTTATGAATATTGGGTTTTTAATTAAACATAATGAAAAGGCCGAAACTATTTTGCATGCCAAGAACTTGACACTAAAAAGGGCCTACCATGAATTGGAAAGTATTACTGAAGCCAATGAGGAAATGAAGCTAGCCTTGTTGAAATCACAAATCAATCCTCATTTTGCATACAATACATTGAATGTGATTAACTCACTAATGACAGTAGATGTTAAGAAGGCAAGAACAACCCTGAGGATGTTTGCTGATGTAATGCGCTACATGCTTGAGTCAAATATGAGAACTGAAGTTTCTTTAAGTCAGGAATTGGAATTTATAAATACTTATATGGAGATTCAGAGTCTTCGGTTTGGTGACAAGCTTACCTATTCAGAAGAGGTAGAGCCTGAATGTTTGGACTTAAAAGTACCCCCGATGGTATTGCAACCTATTGTTGAAAATTCTGTTTCGCATGGGATATTACCCAAAGAGTCAGGTGGTACAGTTTGGTTAAGCATTAAAGAGAGTGAAAACAATTTTGATTTTTCAATTGAAGATGATGGTGTTGGTTATCAACCAAATAATAAATCACATTCCTCAAAAGGGAGTGGAATTGGACTGGCCAATTCAGAAAAGCGATTAGTAAACATGTACGGGATTGGCGCCAGGATGATATATGATGATCGTGATGATGGATACAAGGTAAGTTTTAGTATACCTAAAAATGGAAAACCTAAAGTTAGAAGTAAACAACAGAACTAATGAGGCCCTATATTCTTGCAGAATCAGACTGGCATTATATAAAAGACGCACAATTTGAACTGGCTGTGCTACCCTGGGGTGCCATAGAAGCGCATAATTACCACCTCCCCTATGGAACAGACAATTTCGAGTCTGATTTACTTGCAGCAGAATCGGCCAGAATAGCCTGGGAAAAAGGAGGAAAAGTTATTGTACTACCAACCATTCCATATGGCGTAAATACTGGTCAGTCGGATATCTATCTTGATATGAACCTGAATCCCTCCACGCAGCAAATGATTCTACAGGATATAATTGAGACACTCAACCGGCAGGGAATCAATAAATTGCTGATCTTTAACAGTCATGGAGGCAATGATTTTAAACCTATGGTGCGTGAGTTGGGTGTGAATTATCCTGATATGTTTATTGCCATATCGAACTGGTACCAGGCTTTGGATAAATCGGAGTACTTCGATAATCCGGGTGATCATGCTGATGAAATGGAAACAAGCCTGATGTTACATTTTAAACCCGAGCTGGTATTGCCTAAAGAAAAATGGGGTAATGGTAAAGAGAAGAAAAATAAGATCAGGGAATTCTCAGAAGGGTGGCTTTGGGCTGAGCGTAAATGGTCTGAGATAACAGAAGATACAGGTGTAGGCAATCCTCATCTGGCCACAAAAGAAAAAGGAGAACGGTTCTTTAAAGCTGTTACTCAAAAAATTGGTAATGTGATGTATGATATCTGTAAAGCGGATATGGATGATTTGTATGAGTAAGGTTTCTTATGCCCCCTCCTCATTCAAATAGTGCATTTTTGGCCAGTATACCTCAATTATTAATGAGGATATAATGTTCCTTTGCCCTTAAAAGTGCCGTATCAGCTTTTCCATCAAATCCAAGCTTTCTTAGCACTTCGCTTCTTTTTATATGTACCTCTCCTCCAATCCATGAGTCAGGGAAAGAAGTAACACTGCGAACAAGGAGTTTCTCTGCTAGAATCAATGAATCAGCATTATCCAGTTCTGCAAGTCGCTTTGCGTTTAAGTAATCATCATGCCAAAGAAGGGCGGTTGAGTCCATCCTTTCAGCTTCCTGAAACACATTAAATTCTGAAAGCTTTATCCTGGAGTATTTTGGCAACACTTTTTTTCGCTCTTGTGAAAAATACTCTTTTATTGCAATTAAATAACTCTCGGCTTCTTTCCTGTTATACTCCTCATCTTTAAGTCTACTTTCTTCTTCCGAGTTGGAGAAAAAAGAGGCCTCGCCAATAACTCCTGGTATACCATAAGAGTCTCTAAGTACTCTGGTTCCTGATCCGGGAAATATAACATGGTCAGAAATGAGGCATGCTGGAGCATCAGTACTAAAGAAATTGTTTCTAAAGCTTTTTGCCAGTATCTTCCCCATCTGAATGGAGGCCAGATTTTCAGAAGCATTTGCATGAAAATAGATGCTCGGAAAATTCACCTCAGGATCAGCTGTTGCATTATGATGTATAGAAATAAAGATATCCGCTTTGTTTTCTATAGCTAGTTTAGCCCTTACACTCAATTCTACTGGCACATCTTTTGATCTTGTGAGGATTACCTTTGCACCCTCCTTTTCAAGCATTTTTGCTAGATGAAGAGCAACCCTGAGGTTAATCCATTCTTCACGTTCTCCAGAGGGGCCAACTCGATATGAATCTGTAGCTTCGGTGCCACCATGACCAGGATCAAGACATATAACTTTTCCCTTGACAGTGCTTTTTTTATTAATACAGCCAGTTAGAGCAAATAATACAAAGATGAAAGAAGTTATAAAGACTAATATTTTGTTCATTACACAATGATTATAGCTTAATAGTACCTCTAAACTATACAATAAAGTCCGCTGACCTTACCTACTTCTTAATCAAATTATAATAATGACTATAAATTTTCAACCAACCAGTCTCCCACTTCGCTGGTTTTGTATGCTTTTTCACCTTCCTTAGCCAGATCTTCTGTTACTACACCTTCAGCTAATGATTGGTTTACTACATCCTTAATGGCTTGTGCTTCCTCTTTTAATTTAAAGGTGTCTTCGAGCATCATGGCTGCAGATAATATGGTTGCCAACGGATTGGCAATGTCTTTACCTGCTGCCTGAGGATAAGAACCGTGAATAGGTTCATAAAGGTCGGTATGTTCACCTTTTGAGGCTGATGGCATCAAGCCCATTGAGCCGGAAATTACAGATGCTTCATCCGTTAGGATGTCTCCAAACATATTCTCTGTTACGAGCACATCGTATTCGCTTGGCCATTGGATCAGTCGCATAGCTACAGCATCAACAAATTCGTAGCTTACTTCCACCTCAGGATAGTCTTGTTCCATGGCTTGAACAGTTTCACGCCACAAGCGAGATGATTCAAGCACATTGGCTTTATCCACACAACAAAGTTTTTTCTTGCGCTGCATGGCAGTTTCAAAAGCCATTTTAGCAATTCGTTGCACTTCTTCTCTTGTGTATATGTTGGTGTCGTAAGCTGTTTCACCATCATCTTTCCTTCCTTTCTCACCAAAATAGATGCCACCGGTTAGTTCTCTCAAGAAAACAAGGTCTGTGCCTTCTATTCTGTCTCTTTTAAGAGGGGATTGATCGATTAGTGATGGGAAAGTAAAAGTTGGACGTACATTGGCAAACAGACCCAGTTTCTTACGCATTTTAAGCAATCCTTGCTCAGGACGCACTTTTGCTGAAGGATCGTTATCGAATTTAGGGTGTCCAATGGCACCAAATAGTACCGCATCTGCTTTCATGCAGACGTCATGTGTTTCATCCGGATAGGGCTCTCCTACTGCATCAATAGCAGCTGCACCGGTAAGGGCTTTTGTCCAGTTAATGGTATGACCGTAATTTTTAGCTACTGCATCACAAACTTTTACTGCCTGGTCTACAATTTCGGGACCGATACCGTCTCCCGGAAGAAGTGCAATGTTCATTTCCATAATTATCTTTATTGTCTAAAATCTATTGTCTATTATCTATTATCTAATGTCTCAAACTATATTCAACATTTTTTGAGTGGCTATGATGGCAGATACAGTCTGATCTGAATCCAGGCCACGGGTTTTAAATACTTTATCATCTAATTGCCAGGTAATAATCGTCTCACAAAGTGCATCAGAAGCCGATCCTGGAGGAATATGCACCATGTAGTCGGTTAATTTTGGTAGTTTCATGTTTTTGCTCTGATATATCTTTCGTAGAGAATTCATGAATGCATCAAACTGACCATCACCCTGAGCATGCTCTTCAATTATTTCATCATCTATGGTTACTGAGATCGTAGTTGACGGACGAAGCCCTTTGGAGTGTGTTAAAACATAAGAATTAACCTTTATATTCTCTTTATACAGGTCACTTTTTAGTACTTCTGAAACAATAAACGGAAGATCGTACTGGGTTACCACTTCCTTTTTATCGCCAAGCTCAATGATTCTCTTAGTGACCATGGCTATATCTTCATCACTTAGTTGAAGTCCCAGCTCCTGCAGGTTCTTCTGGATATTGGCTTTTCCGGATGTTTTACCCAACGCATACTGCCGCTTTCTGCCAAACCTCTCGGGCAGCAAATCATTGAAGTAAAGATTCTTCTTTCGATCCCCATCTGCATGGATGCCAGCGGTTTGCGTAAATACGTTTTCTCCTAGCACAGGTTTGTTAACCGGTATCCTGAAGCCGGAAAATGTCTCAACCAGCTTGCTTACTTTATAGATTGACTCTTCCTTAACCGAGGTCTCAACATCAGGTATAAGATCATGAATAGCCGCCACAACACTAGCCAGTGGAGCATTCCCGGCCCTTTCACCCATTCCATTTAAGGTGAGGTGAACTCCGTCTGCTCCGGCATAAATCGCTTCCATTACGTTGGCTACACTTAGGTCGTAATCGTTATGTGTGTGTATATCAAGGCGAATTGTTGGACATTTCTTTTTGATATCAGAAACAAAGCTATACACCTGTCTGGGTGTTAAAACCCCCAACGTATCGGGGAGTAAAACCCTTTCGATCTTCTGATTTGAAAGAAATTCGAGGAATTGATAAACGTACTCAGGAGAGTTTTTCATTCCATTACTCCAATCCTCCAGATAAACATTGGTCTTTATTCCTTCCTTTTCAGCTAGATCAATTGCTTCCGTTATTTCCTTGAAGTGTTGTTCCGGTGTTTTTCTAAGTTGATGGGTAAGATGATTTAAGGAGCCCTTGGTAAGCAAATTCTGAACTTTAGCCCCTGTTTCCTTCATCCACTCGATAGACAGGCCATTATCAACAAAAGAAAGAACTTCTATTTTATCCAGACAACCACAGTCTGCTGCCCATGAGGTAATACTCTTTACCGACTCAAATTCTCCCTCAGAAACTCTTGTTGAGGCTACTTCAATTCTGTCAACATGCAATTCAGTTAATAATAACTGTGCAATGGTGAGTTTTTCGTGTGTAGAAAATGAAACACCACTAGTTTGCTCTCCATCTCGAAGCGTGGTATCCATTATTTCAATTTTTCTTATCCCTGACATTGGTTATTCTGTCTTTTCTTAGTTTAAAGTATCATCAATCAGTGAAGCTATACCACAAAGTTGCTCAGAGAAGACACAGAGAACCACAAAGATTTAAAAACCTTCGCGTAACTCTGAGGGTCTTTGTGTAACTCTGTGTAATAGCTCCTTTTCCATAGAAATATTTCGAAGGAGAAGCTAAATATTGAATTTCTGAATCCAAATTCATGATACTTTATTTAACTATTTGCGATGTTTCAAAGTTCTCAATTTCTTCTTTTATGCTTTGCAGGTAGTCGATATCATCGAAACCATTGAGCATATTGTGTTTTTTATACCCATTAATTTGAAAACTATCTGATTCACCTGTGGCCATAATGGTAACTTTCTGATTAGGCAAATCAACTTCGATTTCTGATTTTGGGTCCTCTTCAATTGCCGTGAAAACCTTAGCAGCGAATTCATCAGTAACCTGTACCGGTAAAACACCGATATTCAGGCAGTTATTTTTAAATATATCTGCAAATTCGCTTGAAATCACACAACGAAAGCCATAATCATATACTGACCAGGCTGCATGTTCTCTGGAAGAACCGGAGCCAAAGTTCTTACCTCCAATCAGTATTTTGCCACTGTATTGAGGTTTATTTAACACAAAATCTTCATTGGGTGTTCCATCGGTATTATAGCGCCAGTCACGGAATAAGTTATCGCCAAACCCTTTACGCTCTGTTGCTTTAAGAAAGCGTGCCGGAATAATTTGATCGGTATCCACATTGTCTATCGGAAGTGGATATGCGCTGCTTTTTAGTACTGTAAATTTATCGTATGCCATGTTATTTGCAGTAGGCTGTAGGCGATAAGCTATAGGCTAAAAGCCAAATGCTTAATACCAACAGCTCTCTTTATTGTTTTAGTTTTTGATGTAATCTGTATAATGATCGTTTAACAAGATTGACTTCCTTATCTAATGTTAAATAAGTTTGTTTTTCAAGAAATTCCAAATCTTTTGAAAGGAGTAATAAATACTCTACCTCATTAGCTGATCCCAAGGCTATGTCTATAAAATTGGCAAATTGGGCATCTGTGCTTCTGCCAGCCCCTTCACTAATGTTTGTAGGGACGGAATATGCAGCTCTTCTCAATTGACTTATTATACCATAGATTTCCTCTTTAGGGAAGCTCTTAGTTTCAGAATAGATTTTTAAGGCAAGTTTATGGCTCATTTTCCAAACGTCATAATTTTTAAAGTTTCTCATTGGTATTGGTTTTTGTGATAGTTCATTAAGTAATAGATCCTTTAGCCTAAAGCTTATAGCCTATTGCTTAAAGCTTTAACTCCCGTGGATCCGTTATCTTACCCGTAACAGCTGCTGCCGCTGCCATCAATGGAGAAGCTAGCATAGTACGTGCTCCAGGCCCTTGTCGCCCTTCGAAGTTCCTGTTTGATGTACTTACTGAATATTTTCCAGCAGGAATCTTGTCATCGTTCATAGCCAGGCAAGCAGAACAACCAGGCTCTCTGATTTCAAAACCAGCTTCAGTAATCACTTCCCAAAGGCCTTCCTCTTTAAGCTGATCAATCACTATGTGTGAACCAGGCACTAGCCAGGCCGTAACATGATCTGCTTTCTTCCTGCCCTTTACAACTGAAGCAAAGGCACGGAAATCCTCAATTCTGCCGTTGGTGCAAGAACCTAAAAACACATAATCTATCTTTTTGCCCTTTATTACATCGCCTTCATTGTAATCCATGTAATTCAGCGACTTATTGAAAGATTCTTTTCCTTCAAGCGTTGAGTCAACCTCAGGAATATCACTGGAAATCCCAATACCCATTCCGGGATTGGTTCCATAGGTGATCATCGGTTCAATATCTGAGGCATTAAATGTAAATTCCTTATCAAACTCTGCATCGGTATCAGTTTTTAGCGTTTTCCAGTAGGCTAATGAATTATTCCATTCTTCACCTTTTGGAGCAAACTCTCTGCCTTCTACATAATTGAATGTACTTTGATCCGGGGCAATCATGCCACCCCTGGCGCCCATTTCTATACTCATATTACATACGGTCATACGGCCCTCCATCGTCATATTCTCGAATACATCGCCTGCATATTCAACAAAATGGCCGGTAGCGCCTGAGGTAGATAATTGGGCAATAATGAACAAAGCCACATCTTTTGGTGTAACATACTCCGAAAGGTTGCCATTGATGGTAATTCGCATGCTTTTAGGCTTAGTTTGCATAATACATTGCGCAGCCATTACCATTTCAACTTCTGAGGTGCCTATTCCAAAGGCAATAGCGCCAAAAGCACCATGTGTTGAGGTGTGTGAATCACCACAAACCGCTGTTGCACCAGGAACAATAATCCCATTTTCAGGAGCAATAACATGAACAATACCATTTTTTTTATGCCCTAATCCCCAATGGCTTATCCCGAATTCCTCGGTATTTCTTTCCAGTGCTTCAAGTTGGTTTCTGGATTCAATGTTAGTAACCGGCAAGTGCTGATTAATTGTCGGGGTGTTATGATCAGCAACAGCGAATGTCTTTTCAGGATAGGCAACGCTTATGCCCCTGTTTTTTAGCCCTAAAAATGCTACAGGGCTGGTAACTTCATGTACCAGGTGGCGATCGATGAAGAGCACATCAGGGCCGTCTTCTACACTGCGGACTACATGCGCATCCCAAACCTTGTCGAATAATGTCTTTCCCAATTTGATAGGATTTAAGTACGAAATCTTATTTGTGAGCAAAATTACTATTTGTTATTATGATATAAAAAGACTTATTTTATCATAAATTAATACCTAATAAGTATAGCAAGATGGAAATAAGGCATTTAAAGTACTTTCTGCAAGTAGCCAAAGAGCAAAACTTCACAAGAGCAGCTGAAAAACTTTATATATCACAACCGCCTTTAAGCAGGCAAATCAAAGAGCTTGAAAATGAATTGCAGGCACAGTTGTTTGAACGAAGTAATAAAAAAGTGACATTAACTGATGCAGGAAAATATTTTGAAGGAGAAGTAAAGCAAATATTGTCATTATTAGAACGGGCTACGTTAAAAACCAGGAAGATAGCAGAACATATTAGTGGAGAATTCAGGATTGGATACATAGGCTCTACCTTTTCAGGTATTATTACAGAATTAACAAAGCATTTATCTGCTAAATATCCATATGCCGGTTTTAAGCTGTTTGAAATAAGCACCTCCAAACAAATTGAGGAGCTGGAGCAGGGTAAACTTGATTTATGCATTTTGCGTGCTCCTCTTAATTCAACTTTAATAGACACTCAATTATGGTTTCGAGATGGCTATTCATTGGTTTATAATAATAATCTATACAAGATTAAAAAGGATGAGGATATTGAAAAGTTAAAAGAAGCCACTTTTGTATTTTACA
>JBDLIU010000162.1:0-10233 GCA_039714715.1 Bacteroidota bacterium | reverse complement strand
TAGGAATCTGTTAAAGAAATGGAAGCATTATAATGCTTTCCTTCTTCTATAATAAAGTGTCCGCTATCCGGAAGCTGGTTATAAAACTTAAGTGTGTTGCCATTTTCAATATACAATTTATGGAACCGCTGACCGGTAACCCTTAATACTTCATAGTTGATATGCTGATAGAATGATCGGGCATTGGCAAAAGACCATGTGTCTATCACCTGTTCGAAGACCTGTTTGTTATTCAGTTTGAAGTCAAACTTGTTGATACCTGTTTTGAATCTCGTGCCATTCATTTTGTCCCAGGCATATAGCTCTAACCCTAGTTCCCCAATAGCATGTATAGTATCCTCCAATACGTATTCATTCCCTTTTTCACTTAATCTGTATTCACTTCTACCAAATATTCCCTCTACTCTTGAATCGATGTTAAAAGGTACCACTGCAATTGTCTTGGCAAATGGTACTCGAGTGTCTATTACCTCTTTGAATCCATAATGCAATGGATTTAACAAATTCTGATTTTCATCCCTGATATCAAAGTGAAGATGAGGACCTCCACTGGATCCGGAGTTCCCGGATAGTGCAATAGTGTCTCCCTGGTAAACTTTAAACTGGTCAGGTTTAGGGAACAGATTTAATTCAAAGGATTTTTTGGCATATTGAGATTTAAGTACAAATGGGTCAATTTTTTCGTTGAATTCTTTCAGGTGTCCATATACTGTAACCTTGCCGTTTGGGTGGGTGATATAAAGAGCATTGCCATAGCCGCCACCCGATACTCTTATTCGCGACACATACCCATCAGCGGCAGCTACTACTGGTATGCCTTGTCTGCCACCAGTTCGAATGTCTATACCTGTATGAAAGTGGGATGACCTCAACTCTCCCATAGTACCTGCAAGTGTATTGCGTACTCCTGGATTTATTGGGAAGATAAAATAACCGTATTCTTTTTCTGCCGGTTGTCCGTAACCAGCAAAAACAATGATCAGGAGTATAAATAGACTGATTAATTTCTTACTTAACATCAAAATGAAGCATTTTTTGTTCCTCAAGATATGCTTCCAAGCGATCACCGATCTTTATTGGGCCAACACCTTTAGGGGTTCCTGTATAAATTAAGTCTCCTTTTTTAAGGATAAAGAATTTTGACAAATAGCTTATGATATAGTCGAAACTGAAAAGCATAAGACTGGTATTCCCTTTCTGTTTTGTTACACCATTCACAGTTATGGAGAAATTCAGATTATTAAGGTCATAATCTTGTTTTGAGACAAATTTTGAAATGGGGGCAGCATCATTAAAACCTTTTGCAATAGCCCAGGGTAATCCTTTTTCTTTGGCTTTTTGCTGAAGGTCTCTTGCAGTGAGGTCAACACCAATGCCTATTTCTTCATAATATGTATGAGCAAATTTTTCATCTATATTTTTCCCGACCTTACAAATTTTAAGGACTACTTCTACTTCGTGATGAATGTCGTTTGAAAAAGCAGGGTAATAAAATGGCCTATTTCTCTGTAGAAGGGCAGTTTCCGGCATTGTAAATATAATTGGCTCGTCAGGTCTTTCATTATTTAGCTCTTCTATATGCGCTGCATAATTTCTACCTATCCCAAAAATTTTCATCTTAAAACGATTATTAAATTAAAATAGTTAATGCTTTATAAGCTTTTTTAATAATCTTGTAAAGATAATATGATAAAATACAATCACCAGCTATCTTTTACATTGATGGTGTTTATAAATTTGTCAATAATTAAAAACAGCAATCATGAATATAAAGAAATTACTTTTCGTTTTAGCAACTGTATTTATTTGGGCTTGTGCTACAGTTCCTGTTACTAACCGCCAACAATTGGCATTGATATCGAATGATGAACTTATCCCATTGAGTTTTGATAACTATAATAAAGTTATTGAAGAAGGAAAGCTATCTACCAATGAAGAACAAACAGCAATGATAAAGAGGGTAGGAGTCAGAATTCAGAAAGCTGTGGAGGATTATATGGCTAAGAATAACAATTCGGATCATATAAGTGGATTTGAATGGGAATTTAATCTATTGGAGGAAGACATCGCAAATGCCTGGTGTATGCCGGGAGGTAAAGTGGCTTTTTACACAGGGATACTGCCTATTTGCGAAAATGAGACTGGTGTTGCTGTTGTAATGGGCCATGAAGTTGCACACGCAATAGCTAATCATGGTAGAGAGCGAATGAGTCAGCAAATGGCATTAAATGGTATTCTTAGTGTAGGAGCTGCAACAACGCAGGAAAGTCAAAGTAAATTAGATGATATTTTTCTGCAAGCTGCAGGTGCTGCAAGTCCATTGGGCATGTTAAAATTTGGTCGTAACCAGGAATCGGAAGCTGACAGAATGGGATTGATCTTTATGGCTATGGCCGGTTATGATCCAGCAGCCTCGATTGAATTCTGGGAAAGAATGTCAGCAATGTCTGGCGGACAGGAACCTCCGGAGTTTATGTCAACGCACCCTTCGCATGATACCAGGATAAGTGACCTTAAAAAGTGGTTAGAAGAGGCTAAGCAATATTATCAAGAATAGAAAATATTATCTGTTTAGCATAAACATTGAGGTACTATCGAACATAATTAATATGGCTATAACTATTCAAGAGCTAACCAATTCAAAGAAAGATCTGCTTAGGTTTATAAGGTTCTCTGATAGCCTATTTAAGGATGTGAAATATTATGTTCCTCCTTTACATAAAAGTGAACTAAAAACAATGCTGATAGATCAGAATCCTGCATATGAATTCTGTGAGGCAAGATTTTGGTTATTATATAAGGATAATGTACTAAAAGGTAGAATAGCTGGTATTATTAATCATCGCTATAATGATAAAACCGGTGTTAAATATTTGAGGTTTGGCTGGCTGGACTTTAGTAATGACATCACTGTACTTGAAGCCCTATTGAATACAGTCGAAAACTGGGGGAAAGAAATTGAAGCAGAAAAATTACATGGGCCTTTAGGATTCTCATCTTTTGATGCTTCAGGTATTTTGGTAGAAGGTTTCGAGGAATTACCTACTTCTTTTGCACGGTATAATCCCCCGTACTACTCAGAAATGCTGGAACAACTCGGTTATAAGAAAGAAGTGGATTGGGTTGAACACAGAATTAGTGTGCCCGATGAAATTCCTGAGAAATATACTCGAATATCAGATGTTATTAAAGATCGGTATGGTTTGATTAGCGTTCCTTTAAGAAAAGCAAAAGATTTAATGCAATATGGGGATCAAATATTTGATCTTTTAAACGTAGAATATGCTGACTTATATTCTTTTTCCCAATTAACGCAAAGGCAAATCAATGACATTAAAATTCAGTTTTCTACTATACTGAATTTGGAATATGTTTCTGTTGTAACAAATAAAGATAATGAAGTGGTTGGGTTTGGGTTTTGTATACCATCCCTGTCGAAAGCTTTGCAAAAATCGAAAGGTAAACTTTACCCTTTTGGAATATTAAGGATTATGAAAGCTTTGCGAAGTAATGACACCGTTGACTCTTTGTTAATTGCAGTTGCAAAAGAGTATCAAGAGAAAGGGGTAAGCGCCATTATTTTTAATGATGTTGGGAATGGGTTTGTACGAAATGGTATTAAACATGTTGAATCTAACCGTGAACTTGAGGATAATTTAAGCGTAAACAACCTTTGGAATAAACTTGAAAGCAGACAACATAAACGAGCCAGAAGCTACGTTAAGGTCTTAGATCCATCTATTGGATAATCCGGGTTTAACAAATATTCTTAAGTATTATTGAATAAACAAGGATGCCCTATTTAACAATAAAGCTTGTCACTCCCATCAGGTATCCATCAGTAAATACTTCCATTTTGTAAGTGCCTGATTCATACTCTGAACCCTTCTCATAGAAGTAAGTGAGACCTTGTGCTGAGTTATCAAACAGGATATCCTGAGAAGCGGTATAAAATGTCTCCTTGCCATCCAGCATAAATGAGCCACTACCTTTATTTACATCAAAGATTACCTGGTCATTTTCATCGATTACACGTATTATAATCTCTTTGGCTTCCAATGGAGCTACATCATTTTTTTCAATTGAAAAAGTGACCTTTAGCTTGGCAAGATTTCGATTCCGGAGCACTCCTGTTCTTTCTTTGCCACTTCTGCTAACAGCAACAATTTCAATATTTTCAGCTTTCAGTTTAGAAGCCACTTCTACTTTATCTACCAGTTGCTGTTTATCCTCATTCAATTCAACGATCGATTTGTTTAATTCATTGGCTTCAACCTTAAGGCCTGTATTTTCAGTATACAGTTTTTCATTTACCTCCTTAAGCTTTTTTATTTCTTTATCCTTTTCACGCAACAGTTCTTCGTAACCATCAGTTTTTCTTCTTAATCTGCCGATCAATTGCCGGTTGGCCTGACGGGTTTGTTGTAGTTGATCTCGCTCTTCTGAAATCTGTTCCCGGGCAACAACCAGGTCGTCAATATCTCCTCCCAATGAATCGATTTCTTTTATTTTAAGCTCTAACTCCGTGCTCAGGTTATCCAGCTTCACCTTGGCAGCTTCCATCTCAGATTGATAGAAATCCTGTAAATCCTGCTTTTCTCTGTAATCAAGGACTACTTTAACAGCAAGTAAAATAATAATAATACCCAACGTAGCATATAAGAAAGATCTGTTCTTTTTCGGCTTTTTTTGCAATTCCATTGCGCCTCCTTCTTTTTCAGTCATTTTGTTTATACTTCATATTAGATTGCAAAAATAGACTTTCTTTGTATTAATCAATATAATCTAGTGGATGAGATTTGATGAAAAATACTGGTCGGAGCAATATAAATCACAATTAACCGGATGGGATGCAGGTAATATAACCACCCCGTTAAAGGAATATATTGATCAACTGGAAGATAAATCAATTCGAATACTGGTTCCCGGATGCGGGAATGGTCATGAGGTAAGGTATTTATATGACAAGGGATTTGTTGACGTAGTTGTGATAGATATTTCTCCCAAACCTATTGAATCACTAAAGATTTATTGTTCAGAATGGCGAAGTGAGCAGTTTATTGTTGGCGATTTTTTTAAGCATAAGGGCGAATATGATTTAATTTTAGAGCAAACATTTTTTTCTTCAATCGTTCAGTCAGAGAGAGTTAATTATGCCAGTAAGACTAATGATCTACTGAAAGACAATGGGAAATTAGTGGGCCTTTTATTTATAATCGATTTTCCGGGAGATTATCCACCATTTGGAGGCACACGGGGTGAATATATCAATTATTTTGAACCACTGTTTGAGTTAGACGTTTTTGAAGTTTGTTATAACTCAATTAAACCCAGGAAGGGGAATGAATTGTTTATTAATCTCAGGAAAAGAAAGATCAGAACATAAGCGTGAACTCTCTCTTTTCTAAATCCGGATTGAAAAATATCATACCAAATTGATACAGGTCTACTGAAGTGGATACTTTAGGATGACTGATTAATGTCTTCCAGGCACGAGTCATGTCAGGTGACCAATATATGTCATCAATTATAATCAAAGAAGTTTTACTGCAAAATGGAAGTAATAAATCGAAGTAGCTTAAAGTAGCTTCTAATGTATGATTGGCATCGATATAGGCCATGTCTATTTTATCAGGATAATACTTCAGAAACTCAGGGAGTGTTTTATCAATATTGCCAAAAATCAAATCAATGTTTTCATAATTAAGTTCATCAAATATATCCTGGGCAATTTTAGAAGTGTTATAACAGCCTTCGAAAGTTGTCACTTTAACCTGGGTGTTGGTGGCAAGATATAAGGTGTTAATACCGAATGAGGTGCCAAGTTCAATTATGTTTTTATAATCGAAATACCTGATAATATTATATAACAAATGACTGTTTCGTGCCGGGGTCATCCCTTTTTTTGCTATTACAGAAACAGGTCTATTTAGCTCGTGACTTACTTTAGATTCAGCACCAAGTTGTTCAACCTCAATTATTTTGTCGGAATTAATAAGTTTTTCCCTGAATTTTTCAATGATATTGAAATCCTCGTGTGCAGGTTCTTTCTTAATTCCCCTGGTATAAAGGTTGTAAATGAAGGGAGAATGAAGTGAATGTTCATTTACTGCCGTTAGCCAGTGCCATAAATATCTTAATGCGGCATGCACGACTTAGTTAAGCTTAAAGGGTGCTATCATAATGAACCTGGGAATTATAACATCTAGTATTTTGCCATCAAAAAGTCTTTCGACTTCATATTTCCCAAACATACTTCCCATACCAGATTTAAGATTACACCCCGAGATATATTGATGCGTTTTACCAGGTTCGATTATTGGCTGCTGACCTACTACACCTTCGCCTTTCACAAGGCGGTTAGGGAATCCAGCATCTCTAACATGCCATTCTCTTCGTAAAACCTGTATAGTTCTTCTACTGTTGTTTTCGATGGTTACTTTATAAGTAAAGACATAATGAAACTGGCTCGGACTGGAATAATCCGGTTGATATTCATTCTCAACAGAGACACGTACACCTTCTGTTACTTCTGTAACCATATTTTAAATCGAAAAAAATATTCATGCTAATATACGTAAGTAGTGTGAATAATTTAAATTGAGAATCTCACATTGTGATCCCTTCATCTTCAGGGCCTCGGACAAATATAAAGACATCTTACGCTGAGGAAAATTAGTATTTTAGAATTAGACGTGTGTTTTATCAATATGTTTTACCTTTAATATATGAACATAAAGATTGAAGAAAGCTGGAAAAATGCACTGGATGATGAATTTGAGAAGCCTTATTTTCAAACACTAACAGGTTTTGTAAGGGAGGAGTATATTAATTACAAGGTCTACCCTCCGGCTAAACAAATATTTAGTGCCTACGACAACTGTCCGCTTAATGATGTTAAAGTAGTTATCATTGGTCAGGATCCCTACCATGGCCACGGACAGGCACACGGTTTATGTTTTTCAGTAGGAGAGGAGGTTAAAATGCCGCCTTCATTAGTCAATATTTTCAAGGAGCTTCAATCGGATTTGGGTATTGCTCCCCCCCCCAATGGAAGCCTGATTAGATGGGCAAAACAAGGCGTACTGTTAATAAATGCTACGTTAACCGTGAGAGCTTCATCACCAGGTTCACATCAGAACAAAGGATGGGAGGAGTTTACCGATTCTACTATCCGTGTAGTTAACGATTTAAAAGAAAATGTTGTGTTTATTCTTTGGGGAGCTTATGCGCAAAAGAAGGGAGAAATTATTGACAGAACGAAACATGAGGTAATAGAATCTGCTCATCCATCACCTTTTGCGGCATATCGCGGTTTTTTTGGCAGTCGACCGTTTAGTAAAACAAATGAATATCTGACCTCACAGGGGAAAGCACCTATTGAATGGTAAGGACAATTATGTTATAACATACTATAATCAATATGAATTAATTTGGAGACGAGAGGAATCATGAATCATATTTTTAGCTAAATTGTAATAATATTTTTAAGACATTATTATGAAAAAGATAAACTTATTAATTGCAGGGTTATTGACATTAAGCCTGGTAACATTTGGACAAGATGAAGAAAAAGCCGTGCCTGACGATAGGCAGGAGATTAAAACAGGTTGGAGTTTAGGCCCTTTACCGACCATAACATACAATTCAGATTTGGGTTTTCAATATGGTGGTTTGTTAGACCTGTATAATTATGGAGATGGTGAATTATACCCCAATTACTATGAACGTTATTATCTGGAAATTTCTCGTTTCACTAAGGGAAACGGTATTAATAAATTTACCTACGAATCAAATAAGCTATTAAAAGGGAGATCTGTGTTTTTTGAATTGTTATATCGTACAGATAAACAGTATGATTTCTTTGGTCCTAATGGATATGAATCAGTATATAATATTGACTTCATTGATCCGGAAGGAGCTGATTATAAATCTAGAATGTTTTATAAGAATGAGACTAACTACTTTAAAGTTAAAGCCGATATTCTTAATCCTATAAATGATAACTGGAGTTGGTCGGCTGGAATTGAATTTTATAATTTCAATATAAAGCCATTTAATGTTGCAAAATATAATGAAGGGAGGGATGTGGAAGACCAGGTTCCTGATGCA
The DNA here is from genome assembly GCA_039714715.1 of Bacteroidota bacterium. Lineage (GTDB taxonomy): Bacteria > Bacteroidota > Bacteroidia > Cytophagales > Cyclobacteriaceae > S012-113. The sequence goes on along the minus strand of JBDLIU010000162.1, from coordinate 2,121 downwards.
AGTACAATGCCTGGACTATACGAAAGATATGCAGAATGGGGATTAATAGATGCAGAAGTAGAAAATGGAGGAAGTTTTACAGCCCTAAAGACGGGGATAATGTTTGATAGTAGAAATCTAGTATCGAACGCTACTAAAGGCATTTGGACTGAACTTTCGTTAGTATATTCACCATCTTTCCTTTCAAGTTCCAGCCATTCATATTTAAAAGTTAACTTAACCCATCGTCAGTATTTCACAATTATTAAAGACAGATTAAGCTTTGTTTACCGTGTTGGTTATACAGGAAATCTCATTGGAAAGGAGCCTTATTATTCAATGCCTATAATGTATGACATCATGATAAAAGGAGCTACCCTTAACGGACTTGGAGGAGGTAAAACGCTAAGAGGTGTAAAACGGAATAGAGTTATTGGAAATGGTGAGGCATGGATAAACAATGAATTCAGATGGAGAGTGGTTAATTTCAACATGCTTAATCAGTATTTTTATATAGGTTTGGTTAATTTCCTTGATGCAGGAAGAGTTGTTAACCTGATAGACCTGCAGAGCATGGTTGAAGATGCCAATATTACAGATCCATCTTATGGTGTTTATGCTGCTAATTCAGTTGATGAGTATTTTAATTTTGGTGCAGAAAAACTGCATGCGGCTGCTGGACTCGGACTCTATATTGTGATGAATGAAAACTTTATTATCAGGGCCGATTATGGTAGAGCATTTAATATAGAAGACGGTATTTCAGGATTCTACGTAGATATTAATTACCTGTTTTGACGATTGTTATTTATTGCCCAGGCAATACTTTACATTTACCTGTTTAGTAACTGATCAAAAGTAATAGTTACATAATAAATTGCTCCCAGGGTAGGGCCGCCATAGTTTAATACATATCTGCTGTTAAGAATATTAGAGCCTCCAAATTTAATTCTTGACCTGACTTTAGCCAGTTTGTAAGAGACTTGTGCATCCAGAGTGCCAATTGCAGGCACATCGCCACGGCCAAAACCTGCTTCCCACCTGAATGCTTCCTGCCATCTGTAAACAATGTTAAAACCAAAGCTATTGAAGATTTTACGATTGCTAATGCCTATATTGAATTTATGCTCAGGTGTATTGAAATCATTCAAATAATCAGAGCTCAGCCCTTCAATAAGCCTGTTCCAGCTATAGTTTCCATTAAAAAGGAAGCCTTTTCCCAGGTGATAGCCAACGCCCAGTGCCAAACCGCCAGCTGTTACCTGTTTGTGGAAATTCGTGTAGGTGGCAAAGGTGTTTTCCTCTCCCGGAGTAGAAACAGGAGTAAGTAATTGTTGTGCATTTTCGATATTCTGTGTAGTAAGAGGGTGGTTGACCCAGTAATCCGGACTAACTGGATCAGTGCTAAGACCCTCTGTAGTAATTTCACCGCCTGCTTTTCGTACCTGGGTTTGTGTAATAAAATCATTATATATATTATAATAGACAGCCAAATCAATCATTAGTGATTTATTAATAAGGCTTTTGTAACCGACCTCAAACGAAGTTACCTGCTCGGGTTTAACCTCTTCAATTTCTTCAACCTTTTCCAGGATGTTTAGAACATCAGGATTACCAATTTGTAGAGGATCGCCACTTTCAGCTACTTTCGCAATAAATGACCCCACTGATAAAGCAGAATAGGCATTCTCGAGGATATTGTATTTGTCTTTATAATAGTCTAGCCCACCAATTAATCTTGCGGAAACTACATTTAAGTCGATATGTTGTCCTTGTGTTGTGGGATTTCTAAAACCAGTTTGGAACGATAATCGAATATTATGATCTTTTCTGGGCTTAAGTACAGCAGATAATCTGGGACTCATCTGCCCTTTGAAATTTTCATTTTTATCGTATCTGAGAGATGCAAGCAGCTTAAGCTTTTCATTGAGAATAGATTTACCCGCCTGAATAAAGCCACCATATTCCAGGATCGTAATGGGATTGTCAGGGGTATCGGCAAAAATAGTTCCGTTAGAACGCAGGTCAAACATTCTAACACTGGCACCTAACAGGATTTCTGCAAATTCAAGCTTTGACGCAAGGTTGTACTGAGCATCTGCCTGGTACATCCTTGAATTATCGGCAAATTTCGATCCGTAG
>JBDLIU010000161.1:0-10238 GCA_039714715.1 Bacteroidota bacterium | reverse complement strand
TATCAAAAAATTTTTTATCTAGTCGACAACGTCCCAGGCTGTGTGAAAACGCCAATTTACTGGCTAATAATGCTCTGAAAAGGTATTGCTGCACCATAGCAGTATCTTCAACTACTTCACTGAATTTATCTATTATTTATCCGGTTAAAATTTGAGAAGCTCTAAAAAGCTCATATGAGCGCAGATTCTTGAAAAAAAACAAATACAATACAGGCTTACGCCTGTAATGCTTCTATTAAGTCTTTAGTACCCAGAATATTCATCACTCGCTTCAGATTATAAGCCAGAACATGCAAACTCATTTCAGCACTGACTCTTTTGAGCGTTCTCATTTGAAAATGGGTATATCCCATCCACATTTTTAATGTACCAAATGGATGTTCTACTGTTGAACGCCTCACTTTCATCATTTCTGGCTCATGCTCTAATCGTGATTCAACCTCATCCAATATCGCTTCATGTTCCCAACGATCAATTCTGCGATATTTAGAAATTGTGCATTGAGGTTTTATAGAACAACGAATGCATTCTGATGACCAATAACTTTTTAATACTTTTCCACGATCCTGTTTGCTACAGCGATAGATGGCTTGTTCACCAGCAGGACATTCATATTCATCATTTTCTGGCTTGTAGATAAAATCACGCTTAGTAAACAGACCTTTTTTAAGGTTTCCTGATGTTTGTGGTTTTGGAAGATAGGTTTTAATATTAGCATCTTCACAGGCTTTAATCTCTGGGCCAGAATAATAGCCGCGATCAGCAACTGCAGTTATCTTATCAACAGCCAATACTTCTTTGGCTTGTTTACTCATATTGGCAAGTTGTGCGCGATCATATCCTTCGTTAGTGACCTCGTGAGCAATGATAATATGATGCTTTGTATCAACGGCTGACTGTACATTATAACCAACCGTGGCTTTTCCTCGCCCACTGGTTGACATAGAACGGGCATCCGGATCGGTTAGAGAAATTTGCTTATCAGGTATATCAGGCAACTCTGCTTTGATTTTATTGAGATTGTCTATTTCCTCTTCCAATTTTTTAATTTTATCTTTGAGTCTGACCTGTTTATCTTTTGCTGCCTGGGTATCATATCTATCTGCACTGGCGATCTGCTTTAAGTATCTATCAATGCTGGTCTCTATTTGTGCAAGACGAGACTTAACTTTCCCTTGTGTGAAGTTTTTATTGCTATTGTTAACCGCTTTGAATTTACTACCGTCAATAGCAACTAAAGATTCTGCAAACAAATTTAATTTTCTGCAGATTAAAACGAATTTACGGCAGACTTCACGAATGGCTTTCGTATTATCTTTTCTGAAATCAGCAATGGTTTTAAAATCTGGAGCTAAGCGATTTAGTAACCACATGAGTTCGACATTACGATTCGCTTCTTTTTCCAATCGACGTGATGATTGAATACGGTTCAAGTAACCATAGATATAAAGCTTGAGCATGGTGGATGGGTGATAGGAAGGACGGCCGGTTTTCTCAGGAATTGTTTTAAAGCCAAGGTTAGATAAATCAAGGCTATCAACAAACACATCGATGACTCTAACGGGATTTTCTTCGGCAATATAATCATCAAGTATTTCGGGTAGAAGTGTTGCTTGTGTTCGCTTTTCACCTTCTATAAATCTGCTCATAAGAACTGACCCCATATCCGATATTGTGATTACAATTATATCATAATATGAGTTTTCACACAGCCTCGTCCCATAAGAGACACTCAAAAAATTTTACACGCTAACGATAGAAATAAAAAAGCAGAAATCAATTGGTGCCCTAATGTGAATAAAGATAATTTTATTAAAAACTATTTGCAATAATTACCGAACTGATGAAACTAAAAAGTATCTATGGCTGATAGCCGTCTGATAGGGTTTTCATAAAGGCAACAATGGCATCTTCTTCGGTATTTGTCAGTTTCAAATTACCTAATTCAGTTGTGTTGACATTGTTTCCAACCTCAGCAATAGGCCAGCAGCTCTTTTTCTCACCAATACTACCTTGAGAACACTGTTCAAGCACATCCCTCGTATTATAAAAATGAACGAATTCTTTTAAACTCTTAAAGTAACCATTATGACCAAAGGCTTTTACAAAACTTGGCCTGGGCCGCTTGTCTACGTTACGTAAAGTTGGTACTTTGTGTTTACCTATATTGGCCTGTGCCAAATCCTTCCATTTTGAACGAGTGCTAAGAAATCCCCCCAAGCCTTTGTCCTGCCACTGCATTCCATCGGGATTAAACGACTTTTGCGTATAAAAAGGATTATCAAGGTTCTTTGGAATGCCCAAATTGTCATAAGTAAAATCCGTAAATAATGGTGGTACGCCAGGTGTGCTAGACGTACTGGGGTGACATTCGGCACATTTACCCTTGTTGTTAAATAACTCTAACCCTTTTAATTCCTGGTCTGTAAGACTGGCTTTTTCAGCCAGATAATAGTCGTATTTTGAAGTAAAAGCATTGACTTTACTGGAAGATTCAAATTCAGCAATGGTAAGGGCGATATTATCGTAAGCCTGATCAATTTTTCCCTTAATCTCGTCTGTAATAGACAGTGTTTCTTTCTCACCACGACAATATTGTTCAATGTCATTTGGCCAGAAAATTGTGCAGTTTTGTGGCCAGTGCTGCTTAAACTGTTTAGCATATACTCCATTACAAATTTGGTGTACGACACAAGCACTTTCGGGTAAGGCATGCTCTAGCGGATTAAGAAATGGGCCTTGTGCCTGATCAGCAACCGGTGAACCAAGCTTTTCTCCGGTGGCACGGCCATCCCAAAAGTTTCCACCGACAACCAAATTATCTTCTTCAGGTACAACATGCAATACGGGATTAAAACTGGCATAGGCAGCAGTAGGAGGTTTACGATTGCCAAAACGACTCGCTATTGAACCTTCGTAGACTGAACCGCCAGCATTAATTTTAGAAGTTGCTCCTGACCATCCCGTTGCAGGCGAATGGCAAGAAGCGCAGGATTGATTCTTTTTTTGTGATAAGGTACTGTCAAAAAATATCATCTCACCCAGTTCCACTTTGCTGACAAAAGGGGGGCTTTCCATATTTTTTTCCATGGAACAGCTAAGGATTAACACGGATGCTGGAAATAGAAAGAACAGAATTTTCATATCAATACCTTTTAAAAAAATTCAATTAGAAGTATTCGAGAGCAATAAACTTTTTTATTCCACTTAGATCTATTAAATTGGATACCATTGAGCATCATTCTCAGGATTTAGAATTAATCCCTTTTGTTCTGTAATTTAATAAAAACATGTTTACGGAAAAAGATGATCATAGCTTTAAAATCAATTTTAAAAAAAAATAGAGTTATTGTATAGCCTTCATTCAGCTAAATGGAACATGGTACTGAGCTCTAATACATGTATACACTAATCTAAAACCTGGCATGTCGATCAAAGCTGATTTTAATCGTACTTGTTTCAATTGACAGATGTTCTTTCTTGATAAAATTCAAATATTCGCTTTATGGTTATATAAGATTAATTCTCATTTGTTTTGAATTACCCTTAACCGTCAGTTTGTTTAATTTAGGCCTACCAGGTCTTTTTTTAGATCATCCACTTTAAATATTTTGGAAAGCGGAAGTATCCAATTTTCAAAATGGGCGTTAAGCTGTCATTGAGTTTTTTTATTTCAGTCGGATCTAACACAAACCAGCCATTAAAGAGTTTGTCATTTCAAGACTTCACTTCCAGATTGCGGCCATTCATAATTGTTCAAGAATAGGGTGCGAGAAGATTTTTAATCTGGCTGAATTCGAACCTTTGCGGATATATTACTGATTGTGTCGCAAAATAGTGGAGATCGGCATTATAAGAGTTAGGGGTATTTATAATTTTCCGCTATTGAGAAATGTTAGAGAATTAATATGTCAGAAAACTTATTGGTTACATTTTGCACAGATACCATGAACTTCCACGACTGGTTGACGTATTGTAAAGCCTGTCTGCTTTGACTCTCTTTTAAGTTGTTGGCACAATTTATCATCCGATTGTTCTGAGATATTACCGCACTCATCGCAAATAAATAACTGGTAACAATCATTGGCATTATGTTGATGATAGCAGGCAATAAATGCATTAATGCTCTCAATCTTATGAATAAAGCCCTGCGCCAATAAAAATTCAATAGCACGATAGACTGTCGGTGGTTTAACAATCATATCCGGTGTGCTGAGTTGCTGGATAATATCATAAGCTTTGCAGGCTTTATGACTACCCATAATTTCTTTTAAAACCGATTGCCGTATGGGAGTCAAGCGTAGATTCCTTTCACGACATTGCTGCTCAATAAATTTCCATGCTTCTTGTTGACAATGATGATGGTTGTGTACAGATTTCATATAAAAACCGGTTGACTCAAAAACATGTTACATTATAACATTACATATCAGAATTTTAAATGTTGGGAAACTGTACACCATGTTATCAGAAAATAAAATAAAACGTTTACTACTACCAATCAGTTTAATGTATTTATTTTTGCCTCATAGCGTTCAAGCCTTCAAGCAACTGGACTCCCACACTCATGGTGAGATTGAATTGAATATTGCGGTTGAAGCGAACCGAGTTTATCTTGAACTTGAGTCTCCAGCGGTTAATTTAGTGGGATTTGAACATCCACCTAAAGATGAGTCTGATCACAAAATCATTGAACATACCGAAGAATATCTGGAAGCTGCAAAATGGCTGAAATTGAATCCAGTGTCACAATGTCAATTGCACACCAGCAAAGTTCAAAATACATTTTCTGTAGAAGATGAACATGAACACAAAGATGAACATGATGACGATGAAGAACATGCTCAATTTACAGCCCAATATGAATATAAATGTAAATCCATTGAACAGTTAAAATCAATTGATGTAATGCTATTTACTGACTATCCAAATGTACATAAAATAACGGCCAACATTGTTACCACCAAACAACAAAACAGTTTTACATTATCTAAGAACAATTCCAGGATCAGCCTGGATTAAGGGGTTTGGAAGAGAGAATTTTGATGTCAAATCAACCAGTCGTTCAAATACAGGAGCTGCTATTCAGCTGGAAGACAGGTGGCAAACCCATTCTTGATATTCAGGAATTAACCATAAACCAGAATGAACGTGTTTTTATCGAAGGGCATAGCGGTTGCGGTAAAAGTACACTGCTGGGCATTCTTGGGGGCGTTAATTTGCCACAACAGGGCCATGTCAAGGTTCTTGGTCAGGAAATACACTCTTTAAGCAGTAATCGACGCGATCATTTTCGAGCCGATCATATCGGTTTTATTTTTCAAATGTTTAATATTATTCCCTATCTTTCGATGGTGGAAAATGTGATTTTACCATGCCAGTTTTCTAGCTGCCGCCTGGCCAAGGCGGCACAAAAACACACATTGGAACAGGAAGCCAAACGTCTGCTCAATCATCTGGGCTTGACCGATGAAAAACTCTATACTCAACCGGTGACTGAATTAAGCATGGGCCAACAGCAACGAGTGGCAGCTGCCCGAGCCTTAATTGGTCATCCCGAAATCATTATTGCTGATGAGCCAACTTCATCATTGGATGCCAACGCTCGCGAAGCCTTTCTGAATTTATTATTTCAGCAATGTGATGAAGAAGGTTCAACTCTTATCTTTGTCAGTCACGATGCAGGACTGGAGCAGCGTTTTGAACGCACAGTAAGGCTGAACGATGTTAATAAGGCTCACTTACAGACAGAATTAAACTAATATGAACCTTCCTATATTAGGCTTAACATTTAAAAGTATTTATAACCGTAAATTTACGGCCATACTAACGATATTCTCCATTGCTATCAGCGTTACTTTACTACTGGGTGTGGAAAAAATACGCACCGAAACTCGTCAAAGCTTTACCAATACGATTTCTGGTACCGACTTAATCGTCGGAGCAAGAAGCGGCTCGGTACAATTGTTATTGTATTCAGTCTTTCGAATCGGCAATGCCACTAACAACATCACCTGGGACAGCTATAAAGAAATAATTCAAAATCCTAAGGTGAAATGGTCGATTCCAATTTCTCTTGGAGATTCTCATAAAGGTTATCGTGTATTAGGCACTACAGTTGATTACTTTAAATACTATCAATATGGTAATCATCAGGCTTTAAAGTTTCGAGAAGGCAAACCATTTAAGCCGGTTTACGAAGCGGTACTGGGTGCTGAAGTCGCAAAGAAGCTCAACTATCAGCTGGGGCAGTCCGTTATTATTGCTCATGGTACCGGACGGGTTAATCTGCATGAGCATAAAGACAAACCGTTTAAGGTTGTTGGGATTTTAGAACCCACTGGAACACCAGTGGACAGAACCATTCATATCAGCTTGGCAGGCATTAAAGCCATCCATCTCGACTGGCAACAGGGCATGCCTATGGGCTTGAACATTTCAGCTGAAAAAGCCGCCCAAATGGATCTGCAACCCAAAGCAATAACCGCCTTTATGCTTGGGCTTCACTCCAAAATCAGCACTTTCCAGATACAGAGAAAGATCAACGATTATAACCAGGAACCGCTACTGGCCATTGTCCCTGGAATTGCCCTTCAAGAACTCTGGAGCCTGATGGGGGTTGCTGAACAGGCTTTAATGATAATATCAGTTTTTGTTGTCATCACAGGCTTGATCGGTATGTTGACTGTTATTCTCACCAGCCTGAATGAGCGGCGACGTGAAATGGCAATATTACGCTCAGTGGGTGCTCGTCCCTGGCAGATACTGTTATTGCTAATGACAGAATCGTTTACCTTCGTTCTGGCTGGTTGTCTTCTGGGAGTTGTGTTACTTTATCTGATAATGATTATCGCCCAATCGCTAATGACACAATACTTTGGATTATATATTAGTATATCTATGCTCGGTATGTCTGACATTTTAATTCTATCACTAATACTGTTTGCGGGTTTTTTCATGGGTTTAATACCCGGTTATCAGGCTTATCGAAGTTCATTAGCAGATGGTTTAACCTTACGAATTTAAAAGATACTATACCGTTATGACTCAGATCTTTAAAGCACTTCCACTTGTACTAACCTTTTTGTTCTTATCTGCCTGTGATTCAAAGGAGACTCAACCCCAGTCTTCAGAGAAGCAATCACAAACAAACACTTCGGGCTCTCCATCGAAGCAAGCGAATCTTCAGGAAAAACCAGCATCTTATAAAGAAATTGAATGGGTGGATCTGGTCCCAGAAGGCTACCGAGCTGATGAAGTTCTGGCTGAATACATGGAAAAATATAATCTGGATGAGCTAGAGGATTCTGATCCGATAGTTCTGGAAGTTCAGGCCAAACTCAAGGAACTTCTGGCCAGTTCTCCTGTAAATGAGCAGTTAGAAGGACAAAACATCAAGCTGGCCGGATACCTTTTACCTTTGGAATACGATGGTATCACCACTTCGGAATTTTTACTGGTACCCTATTTTGGCGCCTGTATTCATGTTCCCCCACCACCTGCCAACCAGACCATCTATGTTAAATCAAAAGAGCCCATTCAAGCTGAGGGATTATTTGATGCTGTATGGGTTTCTGGCAAACTCAAAGTGGAGCATAAAGTCAGTCAATATGCTGATTCCGGTTATTTCATCGAAGCCGGGCAGGTTGCAGAATATGAATTGCCCCCAGAGCAACAATAATAGCTTTAACACTTCGCCGAAAAACAAAAGCAAAATCCCACAACTAGAGTAGCCACAGAAAACCTAATTATTGTCCATAGGAACAGTGGCTTTTATTGTTCATTAAATTGTTTTCTATGCAACTTGTTTTAATAGCTTATTTTTTCCAACAATTAATCGTGGGGGCCTATTCTGCAACTTCACACTGTTCTATCACTATAATTTAACCCACATTCACAAAGATAAGAAATTGAGTGGTGTTTACGCTTTCTAAATTTCCATAAGATATGATTGAGCTGCTCAGGGTTGAGAAACGACCTTTCTTGAAATTCAGGCCACTGATTTAGCTAAAATAACGCTAACCGACCCAATGCGAACTCTTAACAATTGGTAATGCTTGATATCTAGAGTTAACTACCAAGCTATTAAAATTTCACTTTGTCGAAATATAATGTTATGTTATAACATAACAGAATCAGGCTTTTACAATGAAAAGATACTCAACTGTTACTGCCACTTTCCTCCTTTCTATGAGCTTTAACGCTGAATCATGGGAAAGAAAAGGATAATTTTCGTCAACTTGAGACACATGTCGAATTGATCCTGACACAGGAAGGGGAAGAAGCAAAACAAATCCTTTTATCAGGCAACCGAAATTTCTTTTTTTGGGGGATTGACTGTCATTTAGAATACTCAAAAGTTGATGTATCTTCATTCGATATTAACGTTAAGATTTATTACGATTTCTACACTTTATTTTCTTCCAAACTACCTAACACACCAGGATTTTATCTATGCTGACGAATTTTTTATTAGCAAGCCCCGCAACAGTTGATGGCATAATACACTTGGTCACACATAGCCCACATGTAAGTGCTGTCATTGGTGGTATAGGGCTAGGCAACCTATTTTATCATTTACCGCGCTTTAAAAAGGAAAAGGCTCAGACGATCAGTATCGGGGCTTTAACAGCCGCTTATCTTCTTGATTCTGCGGCTCACCTTTTACTCGCTGGCGCATCCGTTGGTGCATTGGGGCTTACCACTGTTGGGTTATTGACGGTAGGCTCTGCTATAGGCACTTACGCAGGCATTGAGTGGGCCGGTAACCAGAAAAGTCGTAAGTCAAAATACACGACTTTAGCCGTAGCCAGTTTTGGTACGCTTCATTTTGGTTCCCATGTCTACATAGCTACAAGGGCTTTGCTAGGAACAGTCTATACCGCATCTAGCCTGTTCGGTAAAGGTATTCTCGGGTTGGCCGGAAACCTGGGACTTGTGGCTGTCGCGGTATATACGCTAATAAAAGAAATTAAGACACACGGCAATAGTCAAAAAACCTCCGAGAGTCTTTAGAAATTCTCAAGATAGGACAAGATTGAAAAGGGAAACGTCCTTCATCCGAGCGGATTGAAGATATGGGTATAGCTCAATTACAACCAGAAGAGGAAAAAAGTTCTGCGTCCAATTTACACCAACACTGGCCACATAAGAGTATGTTAATGAAGTTGTTTTGGGACATTATGTGGAGCTCAAGGATAGGAAATTCAATGGCATTTTTCAATCTATAAGCCGAGAATTATGTTTGTTTCGATGTTTTAAATCTGGTGATTAGTGGCAGAGAATTCAGAAAAAGTGCTCCAAAGCTCCAAAAAACTCAGTTTTGTCTAGATTGACATGATTTTTGAGTGAGACTGTTCCTACTGGTAAATTTTGCTTTTTGCAGTATGGTTAGAAAATTGTTATTCATTCTCACCAGGAAACACACTGATTAAACTCATAGTCGGGTATAGACTGTTCATTCTTGTCAGAAAACTCATCCTGGTTATACTCATCCCAACCTGGTGGCCCTCGTGCAGGTGATACCCCAAGGGCACTTCCGAAGGGCGTAATACCGGCGGTTCGGTCATCTCTCCTACCGATTCAAGAATCTTATTGATAACTGGCTTGTCCTGAATTACTGCTATGACTTGCATTTCTGTACCGCATTCAGGGCATAACAGAGGAAACAGGTTATAAATCCGAGCCAAAAGCATAGCCCACAAATATCGATTGGGTGGACGCTTTGGTTTATTATCCTGCTCCTGCTCTATTGGTTCCTCCTCTTTATCATCTGAGCTTTGCACTTCGATAGCACCATGAGCCAGTGACAACCCAGCCATTGCCGTGACAGAAGCACGGAAAGGAGAATTGGGTGCCAACACGCCATAATATCGATGACGATGAATACGTGGCGGTGGAACCAGTGCTGCCAGCTTGTCAATCAATTCCAGAGAGGTGAGCCTAAGCAGAGTTTGACCATTGACCGAAAAGCCGCCACCACCATTCCAGCTTTTCATGTTTTCCACGTCGTGATCTTCCAACAGACCAATACGCTTGAAACTTTTGAGTACTCGCAGGCGAACACGTCCCTGAACGGCCTGAATGTCTTCTTCGGTAAGAGTGGATAGCTTATGGAATGTGATTTGACTGTCGATAACGAATATAGACACCCATTAAAAAGTCATGTTTTTATTGAATAATGTACATCAATAAAGTAATCTATCCGTACATTATTCATAAATGGATTTTATGACATG
>JBDLIU010000160.1:0-10299 GCA_039714715.1 Bacteroidota bacterium | reverse complement strand
CCAGGGGAACAGCCACCACCTAAAGGATCTCAGCCTCCCCCCCCAAAAAAACGAACGGACCCATACCATTCACACCCCGAAAAACGAAAGGGCGTTGAACAAGTTCGGTTTCGCCGAGAACAGCAATCGCTGTACAGGGAAAAAGTGCTGAGAAAAGGTCCGAGTGTTAGTACGCAAGGCGCAAAACCTACAGCAAAATCGACTCCAGCGGGGATTGAGCGGATAAGAACTAAGCTTAGCCCTCAGATAAGTGCTTTAGAAAGTATGTCCGGCAGTGGTCGAGCTACTCTTCGCTTTGCCAAATGGACCGCTCGATTATCGAAATTTATGAAAGGCTTGGCTGTTGCTTCTGAACTCGCAACCCCACTTACAGGATACGTACTATATCAACAAGAAAAATCCATTCACGAAAAAAGAATCTTTGAAACAATTCTTGCAGAAATAAAAATTAAAGGGTTAGAGGAAGTGAAATTTTTCAACTTATTCATAAATCCATCAACTGGAGACCTTTATCAAATAACGGAAGACCCACTAGTTCTAGAGAAAATAAACATCCCTCTATCCAACCTTCCCGGTCATGAAGGCTTATATTTTTCAAAGGAACATAAGATCATGTTTTTTAAACCGGAGTTTGAAACGAAAAATTGGCGTATGATGGATTTTCCTAATGACTAAAATATTGAGAGTCTATGCATTAATTTAAAGAAGTAAGCTTTAGAATATCAAGGAAAGAGAGGTAAAGACCATGCAAACGAATAGCTTCACCACCACCGTCCACATCATAAACCAGGCCAGACAAGGCAAGGAGTCGAGTACCTCCGAATCGAAGCCTGGGACAGAGATCTTTTCTTTGACTATCTGGTCGGAAGGGCTGAAATCGGTGCAGAGGGCTCCTTTGAAATATAAATAAAGAAATACAGTGGGGCTAATCTCCATAGTTGATCAAAAGAGAGGTAAAAAAAAGATATCCACAACAATAAATTAGGCCAAAAGTGACAGGAGAACAAGCCATTACAGGCTGTCAAACGATAAAAAAGATAACCATGAAACGAGCTATGAGCAAACCCTGCTAACCTGCCGACCGGCAGGCACAAGAAAAACATCATAAGCGAGTTCCATCGAATACCGATAACAAACAAATAATTATAATGAGATGAAAGCAAAAGAATTTCACATAAGTGGTCGCATCATCGACCAGACAGGACAAGGAATTGAATGCCTTCGGGTTGAAGCTTGGGACAAAGATCTTTTCTTCGACGATTTTCTGGGTAAAGCAACAACAGATGAGCAGGGCTGTTTTACAATTGAGTTCGATGAATCTTGTTATCAAGAGCTTTGTTTTGACAGAAAGCCTGATATTTTCTTCAAAGTGTATAAGGATAAAACGTTGGTTAAAAGCACTGAGGATTCGGTGCTTTGGAATGTGATTTCATGGGACAGGGAAATAATAATACGTGTGGAAGGAGAATGGCCGGTTAAATTCATAAGGTTTGATATCAATGCTTTTAAAGTTAAAACCAACGAGGGGAGCGAGCTTGACAAGGTAAATGAAAATTATATTGATTATAAGCTAAATAATCACCTTAAAAAAGAAATTCTTAAATATTTTTCTGTTGGAAGCAGTGAACTTAAGAAAGCGATTTCAGAATTGATAATTGACTACACAAAAGCCGGTGATTTTGATTTACGCTCCTTTGTCGAAGGGGAGATATTACCACAACTTAAAGCAAAGCCTGATTTGAAAGAGGAGCTCGATAAGATTATCATAAAATTCTCTGGCAAGACTAAAACTAGAGATTTGTTAGGTTTAAATATACCGCTTAAGCACAATCCAATTTTTAAAGAAGAAATTCGGGCAGCTAAGGTGTTTGAATTGTCAATGATTGCAGGTTTAGAAGAACCAGATGCAAATAGCCTGATAGAACAAGGGGCTGACCTTGAATTTGCAGTGGATGAGACCTGGAGCAAGCTGGTAGAAGATGGAATAATTCCTGAAAGTAAATTAAATGACCTAAAACTCACTTTTGAGTTATCTAAACTTACAGGTGAAAACTTCGAGCTCATCAAATTACTAAAAACAGAGGCTCTATCGCAGCTTGGAGAGGAAATTATTAATTCGACTAAGGATCTTGTTGTTTTAGAAAAAAGCGACTGGTTGGATATCCTGCAGGAAAATCAAATTGAACCACCTGATAATGTCGTTCATGAAGAGTATTCGGAAACCCTGGCTTATAATATTGCACAAAGCTATACGTCAGACATCCTTTTTCACCATCTTGCCGTAAAAGACAAAACTGCGCAAATAAGTCTCGTTGAAGAGATACAGCCCTTACTGGCAAATAATGATATGATTTTTACCTCAAAAGGCATTGCAGAACTCAATTGGGAAGGAATTGACCCAAACAGTCAACAAAGCATAGAAGATGCCTTGCAGCAGCTTAACAGCTTGGCCAACACATACAGGTATTTAGGAATAGCCGATATTTTAAACAATCATGAGTTAGGTATTGATGAAAAAAAAGTAGCTGTCCAGCAAGAAGTGGATAAGCTAAAGACTTTTTATACAAGTAATCCGAACCTCGATATGCATAACGCTGATTTTATCGAAGAAATTGACTATTCAAATTCAGCCTCTGTCGAATTAGTACCTATCACGTGGACTGGCATAGAGGCAAACGATAAGCCAAAAGTTCGCAAACAATTGATGGCTTATCAGCGAGTAATGGGCATATCATCAGATAACGATACTACAACAGCAATGCTTGCCAATGGTTATCATTCGGCGTATGCAATTACGGCTGCTACAGAAGAACGTTTTTGCCTTGAATCCGGGTTGTCTAATCAAACCGCAAAGGTTATTTATAATAAAGCCCGGCAGGCCGAACTTCAGGTAGCACACGGTGTGCAAATGGCGCAAGATCTGGCTAGGGGGTTATTTGACGACCTCCAGGTAGGAAACATCGGCACTGATCTGGTTAATGATATTAAAAAAATAGATGGATATGAGGAGTTGTTTGGCAGTCAAAACTATTGCGATTGTACTCATTGCAAATCGATCTTTGGTCCTGCTGCCTATTTTGTTGATTTAATGTACTTTATCGAAAAAAAAGTTTCAGACATTACTTTTCAAAATAGACGAAATCACCCCCTGTACCTTAAAAACCGAAGGCCTGACCTGTGGAGTTTGCAGCTCACATGCGAAAATACCAACACCCTTATCCCATACCTCGATATTATCATTGAAATACTGGAAACTTACATTGCTGAAGTTACAGACAGTGATGCATACCAGGTTTTGAATGATGCGGATAATTCCTTTAATCAGCCTTTTAATTTGCCGCTAACAGAACTGCGTACCTATTTGGGGCACTTTGACTTGAATCTTGCAACTATTTTTAGGACATTTAAAAAAGATAATGAGGATATAGCAAGAGAGCTGTTGAACATTTCTAAAGAAGAGTTTGAAATAATTACTGAGCAGGACACAGCAAATATTGAAAACCGCTATGGAAATCCACCAAGCACAGACGAAATGGATGTTCAATATTTCTTAAAATATACGGGCATCACTCGTGGCGAGCTGGATTTACTAATCAAATTCAAATATATAAACGTAGATTTAAATAGTATTGATAATATTTCAATTTCAAAAGAACAAGATCCTGATGAAATTCAGGATTACATTGAGAAAGTTAAAAATTTAAGTAAGAGCAGACTTGACCGGATTCATCGTTTAATAAGGCTTTGGAGAAAACTGCCGTGGACATTGGAAGAACTTTATTTAGTATTTAGCTCCTTGATAAATGCAAATTATGCCAATACACTTAATGGTGATGCGGTTAAATATATCGCAACATTAAGAACAATTCAAACCAGACTTCATGTATCGGCAGAAGAATTATGCGGCTTATGGTATCTGATTCCCAATACTTCTGTAGAGGAGGGAAAAACGAGCTTGTATGAGAGGCTGTTTGAATCTAAAGAATCTTTAACGGGAACACCATGGCTACTGGCTGGATTGGGCATCTCTGAAACAGATTTGCTTTTATTAATAGAAGCATTAGGAATTAATATTGACGAAAACCAGAGTCTTAACAGGGAACAGGTATCCCTCCTTTATCACTACACCAAGCTTGCCGATGGTTTGCATATATCCATAGAAGATTTACTATATGTCTCCTGTTTGCAGTTTCCCGATGCAGATATGCCAATTTCACATATTGACCACATCAGGGAACTCATTGACTTTCATGATTGGTTCAAAACCACACCTCTTTCTATTGCCGAATTGTGGTTTATATTAAAAGGCGAAGAAAGCAATCAGGTTAGATATCAAATATCCGAAAAACAAATACTTAGCCTAATAAAAACAATTGATGATAATAAGGCATTGTTTTTCAAGGATACGGTGCTTACAGCCCTGGAAGGTATTTCAAAAGACGACTCTGAAAAAATTATTAATAGGCTAAAAGATGACGGTCTACTTTTTTGGGCAGATGATAGTGGTTTATTCAAACTAACAAACCAATACCGTCTTGATCAGGAACTTGCTGAAATCCTTGAGGACCTCGATATAAGCGATGAAGCAAAAGGAAAGGAAACGCAAATAAGAGATCTTTTAAATTCTTATCACCCCCGGGCTGTTTTGCCGCCTTACTTATCAGAACTATTAGGAATCAATCAGGAAATATTTGCCACACTTATGCCTTTTGTAAATGTAAATCTTGGTGATAGTGAATTTATAACAGCTTTGACATTCCCTATAGCCGAAGACTATCAAGACAACATATTGATACTTGTATCACTTGTTCAACAATTGGAACAATTCCGGATGTTGTTCGATAAATTAAAATTGATTGATTCCTTACAATTTGTACTAGACAATCCTGATGTCTTTAAAATAAGTGATTTAAATAATTTGGATGTTGAAAATATAAAGTTTATTGCAGACTATAGCAGTTTATTGGCATTAAAAGAAGATAGTGAAGAGACACTAAACCAGGTTCTCATCAATTATGCAGCTGCGATTGAATTCTCGCAAGAGGATATTAAGTTACTTTCCATAATATTAGACAATGCTGAAGACTTGATTAGTTCTGTGAAAGATAGTTTAATACTCAATGATGCGTTCACTAAAAATCCAATTGAAGTTGTTTTAAATATCATAGAATGCTTGAATATTTGTACCACCTTGGGCATTAACGGACAATCATTAAACCTACTTGGCACAACGGATTTTGACGGTCTGCCAAAAGCTCGCAATACAGTCTTTGGTGCGTTTAGGGCAAAATATAATAATGAAGAAGAGTGGGATATTATTGTCGAACCCTTTGAGAATAAAATTCGTGCTTTAAAGCGTGATGCACTTTCTGATTATATTTTATCTTCTCAGCTCAATTTTGAGGGTAAAAATGATTTATACCATTATTTTCTAATAGATACGGAAATGGAGGGCTGTGCAAAAATTTCGAGAGTTAAGGTAGCTATCTTAAGCTTACAACTCTATATTCAACGCTGTTTGACCAATCTTGAACAATCTGAATCAGAAGAGGACAGTGTTAAAGTTTTACCATCTCAAATACCGGCAGATGAATGGGAATGGCGCAAGAACTACCGGGTATGGGAAGCCAATCGCAAGGTATTCCTCTATCCTGAAAATTGGATTGAACCGGAGTTGCGCGATAATAAAACACCAATATTTAAAGAACTGGAAGAAGATCTTCTGCAACAGGAAGTAACTCTTGAAGCGGCAGAAAACACATATAAAACTTACATGACGAGGTTCATGGAAGTCGCCAACCTGAAAATTTCAGGGAGTTATTACCATGCAGAGGAAAAGACATTGCACCTGTTTGGTCGGACTGTTGATGATCCGTCTCTGTATTATTACCGCAAATACATTGATAATACTGAATGGACACCCTGGCAAAAGGTTGATCTGACCATCAATGCAGAGAAAGTTTCACCCATTGTATACCAATGCAAGTTGTATGTTTTTTGGATAGAAACCCTTACCAAACAGAAAAATAAAATTGTTAACGGCAATTCAACTTTCATGGGTTATACCCATAAGGTAACGCTAAAGTATTCATTTCTTGATTTGAATGGCAAATGGAAGATTCCTACTGCTATTATATTAAAAGATATAGACGATGAATTGGCGAATGAAGATGACTATATTAGCATTTATCCTTATCCTGGTTACGAAGTGAAAATACCGAAACTTGATGCATTTATACCTGAACATGACAAGGAACAAAAGATTCATTTTGAACCATTTGACGATTACACACTTAGGGATTACGAATGGGAAAGAATTTATCCTTTTATATATGATGACTATTTGTTATTTTATTATTGCGCAGGTAATTTGAATGACGAAAAAGACGGATATATATGGGATTATTATGACTACATGAATACTATTAATAGATATGAAAAAAGAATAGAGAAACAAGGTGCTGATATATGGCGAGATGAAGATTTATTTTTAGCGGATTCATTAGACACATATATCGTTGAAGAAAATCATGACGGGATCTTCGAGGGAAATTATTTTCTACATAAGTCGCCACAGCAGTATTGGAGTTATTTGTCTCAACATTATCATATTGCTACTAAAATGTCCACTTATGAAAGGGAAGGAGGAGAAAGATTAAGCAACGCATATATTATAGAACATTGTATTGGAAGCACCTTTAAAAAACCAAATATCTCTGTAATAAATGGGTCTTACTCTGATTATATACTTAAGATAGCTGAAGAATATTTATTGCTATCAAAAATAAAAGACTCAAATAGCGCAAATTATATCAAACATACTTGTGAAAGACTGGGAACGACTACTGCTGATAGAATAATAAAAATACTTTATAATTCAAATGGGCTTGAATCATTTTTATCTTTAAAAACGCAAATAGATGAAAAAGAGGAGGGATCTCCATTTGCTCACTTGTGGGGATCATATTTTATAAGAAACCATAAACACATCGATTTCGATGGAGCTTCTGGTAATTATTACCGGGAGCTGTATTTCCATATTCCTTTTTTGATTGCCAATCACTTAAACGCCAATCAGAAATTTGCAGAGGCACAAAAGTGGTACCATTATATCTTTAATCCTACTGCCTGCGAAGATCCTGAGTCAGATAAACCATCAGACCGCAATTGGCAATACATAATGTTTCGTGATCTTGATGTACCAAAACTCAAAGAAATTTTAACGGATGATGAAGCCATAGAAAAATATAAAAAGAATCCTTTTAATCCACATGCTATCGCCCGTATTCGCATTAGCGCTTATCAAAAATCGATTGTGATGAAGTATATTGATAACCTGCTTGACTGGGGAGATTATCTTTTTAGCCAGGACACCTTTGAATCAATCAACGAGGCGATGATTCTTTATATCATGGCGGCCGATATTTTAGGGGAAAGGCCTGTTAAACTCGGTAAGTGCGAAACTGTGCCAGAAGGGCAGATTACTTATGATTCCGTAGCGTCTTCCATTGAGGAAGGTTCTGAGTTTCTTATCACCATGGAAAACTATGTAATGAATGCATATTCTTTCGGGAGATATCAGGCTAATGCAGCTTTTATAACGAACAATGCTTTTACAAAAAATGCTGCATCTAAATCAAATGTTGCAATTACAAAGACTACTAAGCAAGTAATGCACTATAGGGATGTTACTATAGCCCGAAGGGAAGCCCAGGCCCAGGTTGTAGCAGAACTGGCACAAGACTATAGTCCGGGCTATTCTTTTGGAGATAGCTTTGTGCATCAAAGCAATACTCTGGTATTTTGTGCCCCCCCAAATGAAATACTGCTTGGATATTGGGATAGAGTGGAAGATCGGCTTTTTAAAATCAGAAACTGCATGAACATTAAAGGGGTCCGCAGGCAGTTACTACTATTCCAGCCGCCAATTGATCCTGGCATGCTGGTAAAAGCCAAGGCAGCAGGACTTGGCCTTGAAGATATTATCTCTACCCTTTATGGGGAGTTGCCACCGTATCGCTTTATTTATTTGATTGAAAAAGCTAAAAGCTTCACAGCAACAATTCAGGGATTTGGCTCCGCATTGTTAAGCGCCTTAGAAAAGAAAGATATTGAGGAACTAACGCTTTTACGCTCAGTACATGAACAAAATATTTTGAAACTGACAAAAGATATAAAAAAGAAACAAATTGAAGAGGCAAAAGAACAGCTCGAAAGCTTGAAAGCATCTAAAGTTAATATAGAGAATCGCATGAAATACTATGATGATTTGATTAGCGAAGGCTTAATAAAGCCGGAGAATGTACAGCAGGTTTCAAGGCATACTGCTACAAGCATTAAAACAATTACAAGTTCTGTTTTTAGTTCATCATCAATATTTTATATGTTGCCTCAGCTTGGTAGTCCGTTTGCTATGAAATGGGGCGGTAAAGAACAGGGAGACAGTCTTACTGCCTGGGGAAATTTTTTCAGTTCTTTAGCAAGTATATCAGAATCTATAGCTGCATCAGCAGGATTAGAGGCAGGCTTTGAAAGAAGAAGTCAGGATTGGAGATTTCAATTAAAATTATCAACCCAGGAACTTGAACAGATCCAAAAGCAGATAATTGCAGCAGAAATCCGAATTGAGATAGCTGAAAAAGACTATGAGATCAATACTAAAAACATAGAGCAAAGTAAGGAGTTGTACGATTTTAATAAAGACAAATTTACAAAACTTGGCTTATACAATTGGATGGCAAGCACCTTAAACAAGCTTTACCGCCAGGCATATAATATGGCTTTGGATATGGCAAAGCTTACAGAGCGGGCTTATCAATTTGAGCGCGATGATGATACCATTTTTATCCAAAATGATAATTGGGATGCACAAAGGGCAGGTCTATTGGCTGGTGAACGGCTGATGCTGCAACTTCAGCAGATGGAGAAAGCATATATAGAGAAGAATGTGAGAGATTATGAGGTAAATCAATCTTTTTCCATTGCGCAAATCCATCCTGAAAAATTGATTGAGCTGCGGGAAAATGGTAGTTGTGAGTTTGAAATTCCTGAAATTTTTTTCGACTTGTTTTATCCGGGGCAGTACAAGAGAATGATTAAGTCAGTAAGGCTGACTTTACCCTGCGTAACAGGCCCTTACGCCAATGTAAGTTGTAAACTCACATTAACGGATAGCAAAATTAGAAAAGAACCTAAATTAGATGCCGACCTGATAAATGTACCACATCAGAAATCTACCTCTGTAGCTACCAGTAATGCCAACAACGATGGTGGTACATTTGAACTTAATTTCCGAGACGAGCGATACATGCCTTTTGAAGGTGCTGGAGCAATCAGTACATGGAACCTGGAATTGCCTGACAAACTCAGACAATTTGATTACGATACGATTTCAGATGTGATTATGCATATCAGCTACACCGCTAAAGATGATGGTGCTTTCAGAGAAAAAGTTGAAACAGAAATTGAAAACAGCTTGATTGAATATGCGGAATCGAACGACTTAATGAGATTATTCAGTATGAAGAGGGAATTCTCTAATAATTTACATAAATTCCTTCATCCACTGGCAGCAAACGGTGGATATGAAACCACTTTGAATATTACTATGAAACATTTTCCGTATTTCCTTCATGATAAAACTATTGTTGTTCAAGAACAAGAAATAGAAGTGTTTTTAAAGTTGAAAGATGAATTGCAATTGCAACCTGTAGAATTTTCTATCACCGGTAATGTTGACCATGGAGAATGGGTACTTAGTAGCGGGGATGTTGAATTGATACCAGAGAATATTGAGGATATTTTTATATTGTTTAAATATACCATGTTCAAATAGATAGGCTGTACGGTGACACAAATGTGAAAATTAGAATGGTTCACCGTATTGAATCGTTGGAGTTAACTATAGGCTTGTGCGTTGGCATAAATCAACTTTTGCAATTTTGGAATGAACGGTTTATGCCGTAAGCTTTTGAAAACCCGGAGGGCTTTGTCTTTCGGAAATGTAGTTATTTTGTGGTAGGGCTTGAGGGTACTTTACTCTAATTCCACTGGTTAAAGCCCTGCTTTTTCATATAGATTATTGAGAATTGAACAAAGCAATAGCCACTCCTCACATAATTCTTCAATTTTTTCTAACCCCTTTCCAAGAATTGTGTAGTATCTTCTGGCTCGTGATTATTAAATGCTTTAAGTCATGGAGGTACAAATAAGGTACATTTGTAATAAAAATTTCTTAATATCTTACTAAAGATTATTTTAATAAGGCTTGATTTGTTAGAGTGAAACTTTACTTCATCG
>JBDLIU010000159.1:0-10399 GCA_039714715.1 Bacteroidota bacterium | reverse complement strand
CATCAAGTGCTTCTGCATAAACTAATGAGGCCGCCTTATCACTACGCCACGAGAAACTCCTTTTACCTTTTCGTACCGACATAAAACCTTTGGGCAGGTCTTCAATTAACGGCACCTTTTCAACTGTTTTCACAAGTTTACCATCCCTCGAATAGATAGCTGTTGTTGATGGAAAACGGTAATATGGCACAAGGTATGAAAATGGTCTTTCAACATTCGTGATCATTACATAATTACCATCCGGAGAAAAGCTTATGTTCGTGTACATTGCACTACCTAACCATTGAGCAGAAGTGCCATCCATATTAACTTTTTGTATTACAGATGTGGCCAATTGTTCAAAATTGTCTTCATCTACTTTATTTTTAAGTAGGTCCTGGTAAGTCCTGTTTTGTGCTTTTTTACCATCATTTGTAGAAATGGTTGGCCCGGTCGGAACCACTGATGCCTGATCAATTATTGGCTTCCTTTCTGCCGGTAGCATTTTAACTAATATTGCCTGGCTATCCTCAAACCAGTTTACTACGTCCCTCATGTTCGCATTCACATTCGCCCTGGTAAGTTTTTTTGCTGATGCACTCTGAATGTCTAGTACCCAAACTTCTACCCCTTCGGTTGTTGTATGTGTAAAAGCCATTTTATTTTGATCCGGAGACCATGAAAAATTGGCCAGTCTTGCATTTGCTGGCAGGTTAGCAACCTGTTTGGTATCTCCATTTTTACCTTTCAGATCTACTACCTTAATATTCTTATAGTAGGTGGTTCTGCTACCAATATTGGTTTTTGGGTTAATCCTCAATCCTGCCAGGCGAAGTTCTTTCTCAGAGAGCTCCGCGATGCTTTTGAACGAATCGCGATATCGGAGCACCATAGAACTGTTTTTATCATCGATTAACACCGATGGTGCTAATTCAACATCTACAAGTTTTAATATCTCTTCAGGTGGTTTCTGATAGTTGATGTTTTCTTGGGCACTTACTTGTATCCAGGCAGTAAGAAATAATAAACAGGCTATACGTTTCATGATATGGTGTTTTTCTTAAAATTGATCAAATAGACATCGTACTTTATGTCTACAATAAAATTAGAAAAATTTACATTCAATTACAGCATAAATTATACAACTGGTGTTATCGGTCTTTCTTTAGAAAAGAAATTGTTCACCAAAGAATTACAAACAATTGGTCCTGCCACCATCCACCATAAGACTTATGCCACTGATATAGCCAGCAACTGGTGACGCCAGAAAAGCCACAGCTGATCCTACTTCAGAAGTCTCTGCAAAACGCCCTGCAGGTATTTGTGATCTCATGTTCTTTTCTATTTCTTCTGGTGTTTTACCCTGCCTTGTCGCGATGTTATTGATAAGATCATAGATGCGTCCGGTTTCAGTTGATCCGGGCAATACATTGTTTACTGTAATGCCAAACTGGCCTAACTCTGAGGACAAAGTCTTAGCCCAGCTGTTCACTGCACCACGAATTGTATTAGACACTCCCAAGCCGGCAATGGGCGCCTTCACGGAAGATGAAACAATGTTGATTATTCTCCCATAACCCTCCTTTTTCATGAATGGCACTATCGCCTTTACCAGGTTCTGGTTGTTGACCAAATGGCTACTAAACGCCTTCAGAAATTCCGATTCATCGGCATCAATAGCCAGACCTCCAGCAGGACCGCCAGTATTATTTACCAGTATATGAAACTCGTTTTCCTGCTCAACTACATTTTTCACTGCTTCAGTTTCATTAAAATCAGCGACCAGAAAATTATGTTGTTGACCCTTACTGGTATCAAGTTTTAACATTGCTTCCTTCAATGATATTTCGTTGCGAGCAAAAAGTATAACATTTGCCCCTAACAGAGCTATTTCCTGAGCCGCAGCAAAACCAATTCCCTGTGAACTGCCACATACTAAAGCGTTCTTGCCAATTAGATTTAAATCCATATATTATTAGTTTAATGGTACTATAAATATAGCATCATTTCATAGCATTTATTCTCCGGGAATATTGAATTGAGCTGTTAATCTATAAATATCTTAACTTAGGGATACACAAAAATTGCCCACCTGGCTTCGATATGGAGGTTATCATAAACAGTCCTTTAGGAAATATTCGAATTGTAGAATCAGAAAACAGAATCATTGAACTAAGTTTCAGCAAAAAGAAAACTAAACAATTACCAGATAATGATTTTTTAAAGTCTGCTTCAATTCAACTAAATGAATATTTCAGTGGAAAACGAAAAGAGTTCGAATTGGAAATGGCCCCAAAAGGCACTGATTTCCAACAAAAGGTTTGGGATGAGTTATTAAAAATACCTTATGGGGTAACCATATCTTATCTTGAATTAGCCAATAGATTAGGAGATCCTAAGACCATAAGGGCTGCGGCAGGGGCTAATGGCAAGAATCCTATAGGAATTATTATTCCTTGTCACCGAGTAATTGGTTCACATGGAGAAATGACCGGGTATGCAGGTGGCATTGAAAAGAAAAAAGCACTGCTTAAGCTAGAAGGAGCGAGTGTAATGAACCAACTGGAGATGTTCTAATCAGCTAATTTTCAGGTATTAATTGCTTATACCTTTCAAATAGTTCCAGAATATTATCTACATAATTAACAGGTTCACTCCCACGGGCATAGCCCAGTTTAACTACTGGATCTGAATAATACTGTCTATGTGCAAGATTGATCAGGTAAGCTTTTACATCATTCCACCTGGCCGGGTTTCCTCCATTTTTTTCTGTTAATGCACAGGCATCATATACATGACCAATGCCAACATTGTAAGATGCCATAATAAACTTCAATCGCTCATCAGGACTTTCTACTCTCTGTTGCCATAGGTTTTCAAGCCACATCAAATATTCTGTACCACCCCTGAGATTCTGCTCCGGGTTTGTCCGGTCATTTACTCCAAACCTTTTAGCACTTGCCGGCATCATTTGAAGCAGCCCTTGTGCTCCTGCCCAGGAGGTAGTCTTGGGATTGAATCTTGATTCCTGGTAAATCATGGCTGCCAGCAATCGCCAATCCCATTTAAGTTTGGCAGCATTTTCTTTTATCAAGTCGTCATAGGGCGAGAACTTTTTACCCGTAAAGGAGGCAAAATCACTTTTGGCAATTTCCCTTGATTTACGTGTACTTCGAAAGTACTTATCATAAGTAACTTTAATTATTCCATTCTTTCTTATTCGGTTAATGCCATAATTCAAGGTGTCTCGCAGGTGGGGTGCATTCATACGCACAGCCCAGGCAATTCGCCTCGGAAAGCTAACATATGTTTTTATATCAACATTAGGATAATAGGACCTGTTAACATAGGCTATGTTTTCATCAGAAACAGTATAATTAATTCTTCCATCTGCAACCTGTTCTATCAGTTGCTCCGAGTCCAGGGCTGGATCAGCTTCAATAGCCGTTATGTCTCCTCCAATTTGCTCCGAAAGAGACTCCAATGCATCTACATATGATGAATGACTTAAAACATGAATTTCTTCATCAATCAAGTCAACCTGATCACGAATAAGCACTTTTTCAATTTCATGGAGTTTCATTTTACGCCAGTTCTTAGGTTTTCTTTGAACCAGCACCTGTCTCTGTGTGATATAATGATCGGTAAATGCAATAATTTTCTTTCTGCTCTTTGTAATAGTCAGGGGATAAGCCACAATATCAACCTCACCTCGATTTAACATTCTGAAAGAGGCTTCAATGCTAGGCTGAACTATAATGTTCACCTTTACATCGAGAAAATTTTCAAACCTTTTGAGTAATTCATACTCAAACCCCATTAATTCGCCTTTATAAATAAAATATGATGTGGAGTTCTGGTCTATAGCAGCATTAATGTAACCCCTTTCAATAATCTCGGCTAAATCCAGGTCAACCGGAGGTACTGAATATTCTTCCTCGGCTTGTGTAGGTTCATCTTTAGGCCCTGAACAAGCCATGAAAGTGAAAAAGATTATTCCTAAATAGATTATTTTCCTCATCGCACAATTTATAAGCGTAGTGGAAATTTATGAAAAAAATCTGGCTTGCCGTAATGATCTCCCTTTGTATTGTTCTAATTGCTTATTTAACCCCAAATAAAAATCCCAGGCTGCTACCCGGGATTTCTTATCCTTATTACAATGAGCTATTTGCCCATCAGTCAAACGCTATGTAATCCTACAAATGAATCACCTCATCATACGCAGCTGCCGTAGCTTCCATAACAGCCTCCGACATGGTTGGGTGTGGATGTATCGATTTAATAATCTCATGACCTGTTGTCTCCAGTTTCCTCGCAGCTACAACTTCAGCTATCATTTCAGTTACATTGGCACCAATCATATGTGCTCCAAGCCACTCACCATATTTAGCATCAAAAATTACTTTAACAAATCCTTCTGCCACTCCTGCAGCCTTTGCCTTACCGGATGCAGTAAATGGAAATTTACCCACCTTAATTTCGTAACCGGCTTCTTTGGCTGCTTGTTCAGAATATCCTACAGAAGCTACTTCAGGGCTACAATAGGTGCAGCTAGGGATATTATTATAATCAATAGGATCTGGTGACTGGCCAGCTATCTTTTCTACACAGGCAATCCCCTCGGCAGAGGCAACATGTGCTAAAGCTGGCCCATGAACAATATCGCCAATGGCATAAACTCCGGGGATATTGGTTCGATAATAATCATCAACAATTACTTTATCATTATCGGTTGCCACACCCACTTCCTCAAGGCCAATTCCCTCGAGATTAGTAGTTACACCTACAGCAGAAAGTACAATATCGCAATCTATCACTTCCTCTCCTTTCTTGGTCTTCACTGACACTTTGCAACCTTTTCCATTCGTGTCAACTGCAGTTACCTCAGAATTGGTCATTACCTTGATTCCGGCCTTTTTAAAGGACCTGCCGAGCTGCTTCGAAACCTCTACATCTTCAAAAGGCACAATGGTTGGGAGGAACTCAACAAGTGTTACATCGGTGCCGATGGTATTATAGAAATACGCAAACTCAGAGCCAATCGCACCTGAACCCACAACAACCATCTTCTTTGGTCGTTCTTCAAGGGTCATAGCTTTTCGATACCCGATAATCTTCTTTCCATCAATTGGCATGGAAGGAAGTTCTTTTGATCGTGCCCCAGTCGCTATGATAATATGTTCAGCTTCATAGTCTGATTTGTTGCCATCCAGATCAACTTCTACTTTTTTTGCTGCTTTAAGCTTGCCAAATCCATTAATGATATCAATTTTATTCTTTTTGAACAGGAACTGGATTCCCTTGCTCATGGCATCAGCTACACCACGAGAACGGCTAATCATTCCTCCAAAATCTACGGATGCATCTTTTACTTCTATACCATAATCTTGTGCATGTTGAATATACTCAAAAACGTTTGCACTTTTTAATAAAGCCTTGGTGGGTATACAACCCCAATTCAGGCATATCCCTCCAAGTTCTGCTTTCTCTACTACTCCCACTTTCATTCCAAGTTGAGACGCCCGGATAGCAGCTACGTAACCACCAGGACCACTCCCTATTACTAAAAGATCATATTTATTTGCCATAATTTTGTATTCAGTTGTTATTACATTTCGGACGACAAAAATAACTTTTTGAGAAGAAGAATCGAAATATGGACATCGATTTAGTTGGATTCAATAAAATAGTGCTCCTACATTCTTTCAACAATTCCTCCGTTTTATCTACCCGAATTATTTCACTATTTTAGCCGAAAAATTAAAGAGATACTATGGATATTAATCAACTAAATGGATTCCTTAAGGGAAAAACAGCACTTATCACAGGCGCTTCTCAAGGTATTGGCTATGATATGGCACACAGGTTTATGCAGGCCGGAGCTGATGTTGCATTTACATACCTGGCACCCGAAGACATTTCAGAACAATTAGAGAAGGAACTCGCAGTAGAAGGTTCTAAATGTAAAGGATACTTGGTAAATGCTGCAGATTTTGAAGCTACCCATGAAATGGTGGCTGATGTAATGAAAGAATTTGGTAGGATAGATATTCTGGTTAACAACGCAGGCATTACTGATGACAACCTTTTATTAAGAATGACGGAACAAAGTTGGGATAAAGTAATAACAGTTAATCTAAAATCTGTTTTCAACACAACTAAAGCAGTACTTCCAAATATGATTAAACAAAGAGGTGGTTCCATCATTAACATGAGTTCTGTAGTGGGTGTTCATGGTAATGCAGGCCAGTCAAATTACTCGGCATCAAAAGCAGGTATGATTGGTTTTACAAAATCAATTGCGCTTGAATATGGCACAAGAGGGATAAGGAGCAACGCCATTGCCCCTGGCTTTATCGAAACGGCAATGACTGACAAACTTGATCCTAAAGTAGTACAGGAATGGCGAGATGGTATTCCATTAAAAAGAGGAGGAACTCCAGGTGATGTAGCTGACACTGCTATGTATCTTGGGTCTGATATGGCTAGTTATATTACCGGTCAGATTATCCAGGTTGACGGTGGTATGAACACATAATTTTTTTGTTTAAGACATGATAGCAGATTCTTATTACCATGTCTATAACAGGGCCAATGGTTTTGAGAACCTGTTCAGAGAGCCCGAAAATTATCGCTTTTTTATACAACAATGGGTTAAATACGTCAGTCCAATAGCTAATACTCTTACCTATTGTCTGCTTCCTAATCATTTTCACTTTCTCATTAAGACTTTAGATGAAGAAAGCCTGAGTGAGAATTTTAAGGAAGATAGAACTCTGGAAAAGTATAAAACTTTTCCAGAGTTTATTAGCTTTCGATTAAGCAAGCAGTTCTCCAACTTATTCAGCAGCTACACTCAGGCTTTCAATAAGAAGTATAAAAGAAAGGGGAGCCTCTTTATCCCTAGCTTCAAATCCAAAGAAATAACTTCAGATGACTATATGACAAGGATAATCCTTTATATCCATCATAATCCGATTCATCATGGATTTACTGCCAATCTGGATGCCTGGCCTTATTGCAGTTACCATGATTTCTTTTCTAGCAAAGCTGGTTTAGTAAAAAAGGATGATGTAATTGAGTGGTTCGGAAACATGAAAGAGTTTAACCGTATACATCAATTGGGGTCCCTGGAATATGAAAAGATTGAAACTTCCTTGACTTAATCCTCAATCAATATCTTATGAACAGATTCTCCGATATTCAGAAAATATAACCCTGCCGGAGCATCCATTTCAATTTTATAAATAAAGCTACTTCTTTGCTCTACTTTAAAAGAATAAACCCTGCCCATGGCATCTATTATCCTGGTAAGCTTAAGGGGTCTATCAACTATAATACTAAATTCTCCTCCTGAAACCGGATTCGGATAAACTTCAACACTCCCTTTTTCAAGAGTTTCCAGTCCCAAGATCTCTCCTACCTGATCCCTGGCAGTTGTGGTTCTTGTGTATACATAAGGCTTTAATCCATAAGGGGCATGATCTACAACTTGTTCTGTATAGCTGCTCTGAAAATCTGTATAAGTAAAACCAAATGTAAGAGGAAAATAGGTGTCTCTTAATACTGAATTATCCAACATGCTTTTAAATGAATCGAAAACAGGGTAAAAGTATGCTTCTGAAAAATCCCCATTCAGTAGCGCATCCAACTTGGCCTTATAGAGATAGAAATACCTCTCTCGCCCTAAAATTCGTTTGGTAAGAGGCCTTGGCTCTCCATGTTTTGGCCAATCAAGTACATCCCGGGTTGCCCAATCACGGTCTACCCAATCCATTCCAAAAGTGTTATCAACATCATAGGGAATAAATTCAATTAAACCCGTGGCATTATTCTCGTATAAATAAAAATTATTCTGATTAAAAGAATAACCATCCCAATGACCTGTTAATGCTTCAACAGCGAGCACTCTCAGGTAGCTGGTTACATTAAAAACGGATTCAATGGCTTCCTCAAAGTCTGCATCAGGGGTATTATTCAATACCTGGATAAAATTGGCCAGTCCTGACCTGTCATTTATATCTTCGTTAATCTCCAGTTCAAACAAGTTGTTATCATATATGGCATTTTCTGTTGTCAAAGTTGCTCCCCATGAGCACTTATACAGATTCCCTTCATCATAGAAGAACCTTGCTTGAACAAACTCATCATCTATCTGCTCAACGTTCAGGTATAAGCCCATGTATTCATCATTGATATATACTTCAGCATGGTGTGACCTGGCCGCTGGGGCATTCGCTTTCCTGAATGTTTGTAGGGTCATCAATTCCCTGATCATCGAAGGATCATTATTCTCGGCTTTCAGGTTAAATTTTTTCAGGTCATAAAATTTTTCGCCCCCAAATTCCTTGAATTTGAGCTTAAATGATTTTTTAGGATGACTTCTGGAAGTATTACCCCTTAACCTTATCCCTACATTAAAACTAAGTGTGGTATCCATCAGGCTATTGATAAACCTGAACTGTGCCGGCAGGTACACATCAGACCAAATATTCGCCTCATCCAACATAAATGCCTTGTCGGTAGGATTCATAGTAATTTTAACGATGGCTATTTCTCCTTCCCGATAAATCTCGTTTTCGCCAGGGTTGACTGTCTGAGCCTTTCCCTCAAGAAAGAAAATATAAGCCAATGCTAAAATTATAAATCGTTTCATAAACACAAAATTATGAAATTGAGTGATTTGGCTGTCTTAATAATACACAAACGGATTATTAACTTCAAATATTAATAAGACTCCAAGGTCTTAATATTGCGTATTTCTGTTTTGATTAAATGAATAACTAACTAACTTTGATAAATGAAGTATATATATATGGTGATCTTTTCAGCACTATCTATTGCTGGAATCTTAAAAGATCTGGCTGTGTATATCACCTTCAAATCCAATCAGGAAGAAATTGTTATTACCATGTGTACTGGTAATAATGATCCGATTAACACATGCCAGGGCTCGTGTTATTTAACATATCAATTAAAACTCTTGCATGATCAGGAGCATGGTACAGATAAACAAGTGCCTCCTACCTTAAAAGAAAATATTACCTTCTTTTTGATAGCTTTTGAAGATGATCTTAAACCATCATTCTCAATAGAAGTCAATCCAAAAACTTTCTACATTACTGATAAGACTAACCAGGGTTATCCTAAAACGGTTTTTCTCCCTCCCAGGGCATAGTTAGCAATCCAAAAGTTACCTCACATTGCTGAGGCGTAAAATAGATTCTAACTTATAAATAATACTAATGAAAATCATTAATGTACGCATTGGTCGTTATGTGCCCGTGCTAATATTTCTTTCTCTGGCGTTCATAAGCAACGCACAAAATTCCGGGCAGATCATATTGCTCGACAAAGACACTAAGTCTCCAATTATCGGAGCAGCTTACCAATACGGAAAGCAAATGGGAAGCTCTGATGCCAATGGTATTATTACCATCGATTTTCTTGAATCGCAAACTTTGTTAATCTCCCATATTTCTTATGGTCGATGGAAATTATCTCCAAATGAAGTCACGCAGGCACTAAAGGATGGTCAATATTTAATAGAAGAAAAAGTAATGCTTGTTCAACCGGTTACTATTCTTGGTGTACGCACTTCAAAGCAAGACCCGGAGTCTATAAATATAAAGAATCAAGATAGACTAGCCCATGATGCCGGTGATATTCTTAAGCAAACTCCACTAGTATCCGGTATCAGGAAAAGTGGTAGTTATGGCTTCGATCCTGTGATGAGGGGGTTCAAATACGATCAGATAAATATTGTTATTGATGGTGCTCAGTCAGCTACTGCAGCATGCCCGAACCGAATGGACCCTCCTACCAGCCAAATCGCTCCTAACATGATTTCAGAGGTTGAGGTACTCAAAGGACCTCACTCGTTACGTTATGGTACAACCTTCGGTGGGGTAATAAATTTTGTAACCAGTAAGCCCAGTTTTACAAATAACAGTGAATTCTATGGTAGAGTTACCGGTGCCTATGAAAGTAATGGAAACATTGGTAGAACAGAAGGATTAATAGGATTCAAAGCAACGAAATATGATATTGGGGTTTTTGGTTCTTACTCAACAGGAAGCGATTATACTGATGGTAACGGTGAAAAGGTTTTGGCCAATTTCTCGCGAAGTAGCCTTGGAACAATTATAGGTTTTAACATAAATGAGAACCAATCTATAACTCTTTCGGCAACACACAACTTAGCACACGATGTTGATTTCCCTGCTTTACCAATGGACCTTACGTCAGATGATACCTGGATGTTTAATGCAAAACATAATTTGCAATTAAACAAGGAGTATTTAAAAACCTGGAATACAACAGTATTCGCAAGTTTTGTTGACCATAAAATGAATAACCTGCTCAAAAACCTAGACCCAAGAATGTTGAACGCCAGTACTGACGCTCAAACAAAAAA
>JBDLIU010000158.1:0-10441 GCA_039714715.1 Bacteroidota bacterium | reverse complement strand
GAGATAATGTAGTAAATTGGCAGGGATTATTGTTTTTGAAGTGAATTTATCATTATTCATAGCTAAAAGAACCAGCAAACCTCATGCTGGCACATTCTCATCTACTATTCATAAAGTAGCCATAATAAGTATTGCCTTAGGTCTTGCAGTGATGATTATTTCCTTCCTGATCATGTTGGGATTTCAGAATACAATAAAAAATAAAATTTATGATTTTACGGGTCATATTCAGATAACGCGATACCTGACAGGTAATAGTTATACGGAAAAGCCGGCCACCCTTGACTCTATTATTTCAAATTCTAAAATCACAAGGATACAGCCTTTCGGTTATAAATATGGTTTGCTGCAAAATGATGAAGAAGTCGAAGGAGTTATTTTCAAAGGCATAGACCAGGCATTTGATAGCATTGTGTTTAGACAATATCTGCTTGAG
This sequence comes from Bacteroidota bacterium, assembly GCA_039714715.1. Taxonomy (GTDB): domain Bacteria; phylum Bacteroidota; class Bacteroidia; order Cytophagales; family Cyclobacteriaceae; genus S012-113. The sequence continues at coordinate 10,005 of JBDLIU010000158.1, read as the reverse complement.
GGTAGATTTATTCATCTAATTAGAGATCGAATATCAACAGAGATAGTCATCAGCAAAAGAGAGGCAGAGAAGATGAAGCTGACTCTTGGCAGTGAGATTCTCATGCATTTTATCCAGGAACCTCCCAGGACAAGAAAACTTGAAGTGGTGGGTATTTATGAAACCGGGATGGAAGATTTTGATGATAAACTCCTCATAGGTGATATAAACCTGGTAAGAAGGCTTAATGGATGGGAGAAAGATCAGGCTGGAGGATATGAAGTGTTTGTAAATGAAGTTAATGACATAGAGGAAGTATATGCGGGATTGTTTGATCAGATTGGATATGACCTTTTTATACAAAGGACAAGTGAAAAATACATTCAGATTTTTGAATGGCTTTCTCTGATAAACAATAATGTGAATATCCTGATTTTCATGGTCTTGTTTGTGGCCTCTTTTAATATGATCTCTATTGTGCTAATTCTTATCCTGGAAAGAATAGGTATGATTGGAACTCTTAAAGCACTGGGGGCGAATGATCACCTTATCCGAAAGATCTTTATTTATAGTGGAATGAGGTTGATATTTATTGGAGCGATTGCCGGTAATACTTTAGGATTGGGGCTGGCTTCATTACAATATTATTTTAACCTGATACCACTTGATCCCAGTAATTATTATATGAGTTATGTGCCGATAGAATTTAACTGGTTGATTATAATAGCCCTAAATACCTTAATTATCCTGCTTGTTTCAGCGGTGCTGTTTGTGCCAACATTGTTTATTTCAAGGATTCAGCCAATTAAGGCAATTAAATTTGATTAGCGATCATCACACTAGCTATCAGTGTTTGCCGGTTTGTACTTTTTAAACCAGCTGCCTATTTTCAATTTAATAACTCCTAAAACAGCTTCTTTAAAGATACCGGACGACATTTTGGATTCGCCTTTGGTTCTATCCGTAAATATTATAGGAACTTCCTTTATTTTAAAACCATGCTTCCATGTATCGAATTTCATCTCAATCTGGAATGCATATCCTACAAATTTCACTCTGTCTAAGTCAAGAGTTTCAAGCACCTTTCTTTTATAACATTTAAATCCTGCCGTTGTATCTCTGATGCTCATACCCGTGACCATTCGTACATAGGTGCTGGCAAGGTAAGACATTAACACGCGGCCCATTGGCCAGTTTACAACATTTACACCTGTAATGTACCTTGATCCGATGGCCATGTCATTTCCTTCCTTTTCACATGCATTACATAATCTTAACAGATCCTCGGGATTATGTGAAAAGTCGGCATCCATCTCAAACAGGTAATCGTAGCCATTACTCAAACCGAATCTAAATCCTTCGATATAAGCAGTACCTAATCCATTTTTACCTTTCCTTGTTATGAGGTGCAGTTTTTGTGTATATGGATTACCTTCAACTTCACCTTTTTCAATAAGGTTAGAAACAATATTTGAAGTGCCATCCGGTGAATTGTCATCAACTACCAAAACATCAAACTCATCCTGGAGGGTAAAAACAGCAGAAATAATAGCTTCTATGTTCTCCTTTTCATTATATGTTGGTATGATGACTAACTTGTTACTCAAATTCTCAATTTTAAGCTGGCAAATTTAGCAATTTTATTACTTGAAATGAGCATAAATTATCATCATCCAAGATTATATCACTTTGGATGGTTAAAATTTTGTGAAAGCTAAGATTATCGAAGCGGTTCCATGGATGCTGAAAATCAGCATTAACATCAAATTATTCATTTTTCAAATGAATAATGCGGGTTGAATTTCTATTTTTGCATTTTTACAACTACAATGAGTAATCAAGTTACTTCCAGTATTCTTATGATCCGTCCGGTTAGCTTTAATGCCAACCCGGAAACAGCTCAAAATAACTATTACCAGAAGCTAATTGAAGGACTTTCTCCGGAGCAGGCACAGGAAAAAGCACTATTTGAGTTTAATCATTTCGTAGACGTTTTAAAAGAAAAGGGTATTGATGTTGTAGTGGTGGATGACACATCTGATCCTGAAACACCTGATGCTGTATTCCCGAATAACTGGATTTCCTTTCATCATGATGGAACTATTGCGCTATATCCAATGTTTGCAGAAAGCAGACGACTTGAAAGGAGAGATGACATAATTGATATATTGAAAGAAAATGGGTTTGTGATTGAGCGTGTAAGGGATTACACAGCTTTTGAGCATCAAAGTAAATACCTGGAAGGAACAGGTAGTATGATCCTTGATAGAGATAACCATATTCTCTATGCGGCATTGTCGGCTCGTACAAACCAGGATGTGCTGGAAACCTTTGCAGAAGATTTCAGTTATAAGCTTATTGCTTTTAATGCCAATCAATCGGTAGCTGGCAAGAGAGAGCCAATTTACCATACAAATGTTTTAATGGGATTAACTGACAAAATAGCAATTATTTGTCTGGAGACCATTGATAACAAAGATGAGAGGAATGCAGTGGTAGATTCATTGAAATCGACCGGTAAAGAGATTATAGAGATAACAGAAGATCAGGTGAATTATTTTGCAGGCAATATCCTTGGATTAAAAAACAGGAATGATGAAGAGTTTCTTATCATGTCAGATGTTGCCCGTAAAGCCTTCTCCGAAAACCAAATTGAGAATATCAAAACATATTATGAGATTATTTCTGCCCCTTTAGATACGATAGAAGCACTTGGTGGGGGTGGAGCCCGATGTATGATTGCAGAAGTTTTTCTGCCTAAAACTGAAGTATAAAGAATGTTCAATTTACCTGAAATCCTCGTTGAGGATATAAAGAAATCGTTTTCCCAGACGTTTAACCATGAAGTAGAAGGCTTGGTTCTCCAGCCTACAAGAAAAGACTTTGCTGGGCATTATACACTTGTTATGTTTCCTTATTTAAGGATAACGAAAATGAATCCTGAGCAAAGTGGCCAGGCATTGGGTGAAACACTTAAAAAGGAAAGCGACCTGGTTCGTGATTTTAATGTAGTAAAGGGATTTTTAAATATTGAGGTGTCAGATTCAGCATGGATCAAAGTATTAAACTCATTATGCCAGACAGAAAACTTTGGCTTCAAAGAGAAGACAGGAGAAGAGATGATGGTTGAGTTTTCTTCTCCAAATACCAATAAACCTTTACATCTTGGACATCTGCGTAACAATTTCCTTGGCTATTCTGTAAGTAAGATTCTGGAAGCTAATGGTATTGATGTTAATAAGGTGCAAATAATAAATGATCGCGGTATACATATTTGCAAATCGATGGTTGCCTGGCGAAAGTTTGGGGATAATGAAACACCTGAATCATCCGGAAAGAAAGGAGATAAGCTGGTAGGCGACTATTATGTAAAATTCGATAAAGAATACAAAAAGCAGGTTGCAGAATTAATGGATAAAGGCGCCTCTAAAGAAACCGCAGATAAAGATGCACCCATAATTAAGGAGGCGCAGTCGTGCTTGCGGAAGTGGGAAGAAAAAGACCCGGAAACCTATGAGCTATGGCAGACAATGAACGAATGGGTTTATAAAGGCTTTGATAAAACATACCATACCATGGGTGTTTCCTTTGATAAACTTTATCATGAATCAGAGACTTATTTGTTGGGTAAGGATGAGGTGTTGAAAGGGCTTGAAAAAGGCATGTTTTATCGTAAAGATGATGGCTCGGTATGGGTAGATCTTACTGGTGATGGCCTGGATAATAAATTACTCCTTCGCCCTGATGGCACATCGGTCTACATGACCCAGGATATAGGAACAGCTATTCAGCGATTTAGAGATTTTCCTCAAATACAAGGGCAGGTTTATACAGTAGGAAATGAACAGGACTATCACTTTAAGGTATTGTTTCTGATACTTAAAAAACTTGGTTATACATGGGCAGAGCATTGTTATCACCTTAGCTATGGCATGGTTGATTTACCTTCTGGTAAAATGAAATCAAGAGAAGGCACTGTGGTAGATGCCGATGATCTGATTCAGGAGATGGTTGATACTGCTGAGAAACATACAGTTGAATTGGGTAAGATTGAAGGATTTACCAGGGAAGAAGCCGAAGAACTATATAGAATTCTTGGTCTGGGTGCTATAAAATATTTCTTGCTCAAAGTAGACCCGAAAAAAAGAATGCTTTTCGATCCAATGGAGTCAATTCAGTTTCAGGGCAACACCGGCCCATTTATTCAATATACACATGCCAGGATTATTTCAATATTGAAACGCGCAGAGGATCTGGGTATCAAGACTAATGATATTCCAACCAATTTGGAATTAGCCGAATCCGAACGAATTGGTGTAAAACTATTGTCAGAATTTGGTGTTAAAATAGAAGAAGCAGGTAAGGATTATTCTCCTGCAGTTATTGCGCAGTATGTTTATGATGTTGCTAAAGAGTATAATAAGTTTTATGCAGAGCTACCTATCTTTAATGAAATGAATGCTGATCTTTTAAAGTTTAGGGTCATTTATTCTAAATTAGTAGCAGATATAATCAAAAGAGGGATGTCATTGTTAGGTATTGATGTTCCCAACCAGATGTAATATGAAAAAAGTTTATCTATATTCAGGATTTGCAGTTGCCATTATATTTTGTGCCTTATCATGTGGATTTAAACAGGTTTCTTCCAGACCAGACACAGATGTAAAACCGCCTGAAGGATCGATATATGATTTTAAAATGGTGTCAATTGGGGGTGATACTATTGATCTTTCAATATATAAGGGCAAAAAGCTGTTAATTGTTAATACTGCTTCGGAATGTGGTTATACCCCTCAATATAAGGATCTTCAAAAACTTCATAAACAGTATGGAGATAAGATAACAATTCTCGGTTTTCCTGCCAACAACTTTGGAGGCCAGGAACCAGGCACAGATGAAGAAATAGCATCGTTCTGTGAACTAAATTATGGAGTGACTTTCCAGATGTTTAGTAAAATTTCAGTAAAAGGAGACGATATGCATTCTCTGTACCAGTGGTTATCAGATGCAAATAAAAACGGATGGAACAATGAAGCTCCCAACTGGAATTTCTGTAAATATCTAGTGAATGAAAAAGGAGAATTGCTGAAGTTCTACGCTTCTGGAATTAATCCAATGTCTGAAGAATTCATTAAGGATATTCGCTAAACTATTGTGAAAATACACACCTGGATTTCAGCGCTAAGACTTAGAACGCTTCCTTTAGCATTATCAACTATTGGGATGGGCAGCTTTTTAGCAGAAGCTGACAGTGTTTTCAATAGCAGTATATTTATCTGGGCAGCTATAACTACTGTTTTATTACAAATTCTTTCGAACCTGGCCAATGACTATGGCGATTCCATTCATGGAGCTGATAATGAAGAAAGAGTGGGTCCTGAAAGGGCTGTACAAAGCGGTGTTATTTCATCGAAAGAAATGAAGTATGGGATAATCCTATTTGCTATTTTATCATTTGTGTCAGGAAATGTATTACTGTATGTTTCTGTAGGGATTGGCACTAAATTGTTCTTTTGGTTTTTGGGATTTGGTATTTTGAGCATAATTGCTGCTTATACATACACAGCTGGTAAAGCTCCTTATGGTTATGCAGGTTTAGGTGATTTAATGGTACTTATATTTTTTGGAATACTTGGTGTGGGAGGCAGTTACTTTTTATATGCTAAATCAATTCCTTCAGAAGTTTTTCTCCCGGCACTGGCAATGGGTGCATTGGCAACAGGTGTGTTAAATATTAATAATTTGCGTGATGCTGACTCAGACAGGAATGCGGGGAAAAATACTATTCCTGTAAGGTTTGGTGTTGGTTTTGCAAAAGCATATCACTGGATTCTGATTTTGGCAGCTATCATGCTATCAGCAGTCTATGTCTTTTTAAGAGACATTACCATGATCAGACTTGTTAGTTTGGTGGGATTACCATTATTATTTCTGAATGGCTATAAAGTGTCAAGTACTAAAGAAAAAAAAGACCTTGATCCGTACCTTAAGCAATTAGCGATTTCGACATTTATATTTATGCTGGCCTTTGGATTGGCAATAATTCTTTGAGGACCTATGCATCATATATAAAATACCCATGATGATCAAACGCCTTAACTGCCTCCTCTAATTGTTCCTTCTGAATAAAAATATAGTCTGTATTAAAGGTTGAGATAATAAAAACAGATACATTCTGGTAATTAAGGATTTCCGAAATATTTGAAATAACACCTGTTTGTGAAAAATCAAGCGGACCTTCCACTTTTAATAATCGCCAATTTTCGAATTTACTCTGGTATCCTATGGCATCTTTAGTTTGTTTACATACAATGGAAATTTCTTCATCGGTATGGGTGATACTATTGAAGTAGTTTTTATCAATCCAGTTTGGTATTGAATTATCCTTACTTACTTGGTAGATGCCGTATGTTTCCGGTAATAGGAATAGATTTAGTTTCATTGTTGTTTTCTTAATCTAAATCTAGGAAATTTAAATAGTCTATTCAAACTGACTGAATATCAATTAAAATTATTTCAAATTAGCGGCATTTTTCTTAACTTAACCCATGAACAATTGATCGTATTTAGTGCTGAATATCATTTACTAAGTAAATAACAGATGAAAAAGATACTTATACCCACTGATTTCTCACAGGAAGCCCAAAATGCTGCCGGAGCTGCTAGAATATTGGCATTGAAATTTAAAGCTGAATTAGTTTTTCTTCATTCTATTGAAGTGACCAGTTCCGAATCGATAAGCGCTACAGGAACACCTTCAAATTTTGACTCATATGCTGATTCCATGATGGTTCATGAATCAATAAACAGAGCGCATGAGGAGATGAAAAAACTTATTGAAGTAAGTGAATTAAAAGGATTTGAAGTATCAGAAATAATAAAAATTGGTTCACCGTTTGGGCATATTTTTGAAGCCGTTGAAGAAAACAATATTGATTTTATTGTAATGGGAACCAAAGGAGCCACCGGACTAAGCGAAGTATTGATAGGATCCAATACTGAGAAAGTGGTTCGTAAAGCCAAGTGCCCTGTTTTGTCAGTTAAAAAGCCTGTAGAGGAATCAGCTTTTAGCTCTATTGTTTATGCTACTGACATTGGCGATAATGAGGGTCATGTGATAGAGACTCTTAGAGATATTGCAAAGGTATTTGGTTCTAAAATAAATATTGTGTGGATTAACACACCCAATAATTTTAAGTCAGATAAGATTACAAAACCTTTATTAAGAGAGTTTGTAATCAGGCATGAATTGGCCGATGCTGAAATTCATGTGTTTAATGACGTTATTGAAGAAGATGGGATAAGGCATTTTGCAGATGATATTGAAGCTACAATGATTGTTATGGGCACATCATCTCACACCGGATTAAGTAGAATCATACGAGGAAGTATTGCGGAGGATATGGTAAATCATGCTAAACGGCCAGTTCTTACTGTTTCTATGAAGTATTAAAAATCCCAATACTGGTCGTAAATATTCTACGACCAGCTATTTTTACAAAACTATGGCGAGAAAACCTGAAAATGACTGGAAGGAGCGTTTGGGAGTAGTTTACTCTACAAGTGATGACTTTGATTACGAATACGATGGAGAGGAAGCAGAAGAGACGTTACCCAATAACGAACAAGTTTTAAGGGTAATGCTTGATAAAAAGCAGCGGAAAGGCAAACAGGTTACACTGGTTTCCGGCTTTGTTGGTACGGAAGCAGATCTAAAGGTGCTTGGTAAACTGTTGAAAACAAAATGTGGAGTAGGGGGATCGGCAAAAAATGCAGAAATAATTATCCAGGGAGATTTCAGGGGAAAGATAAAAGAATTATTACTGAAGGAAGGATATCGTGTAAAGTAATCATTTCTTAAACATCATTTATTATATAAAACTATTCGGTGTAATTTATGCCAATTCTATTGGCAATAGAATACACTTTACTGACATTTGTTTTTTCAATAATTATTTATGACAACAGACCAACTGAAAGAGCTAAAGTCTCGCGTAATTGCCCTTAGGGGGTATCTTTGACTACGACACTAAATCTTCCGAAATAGAAGAGCTGGAGCTTGTTTCTGCTCAGCCAGGCTTCTGGGAGAACCCTAAAGAAGCTGAAGCTACACTTCATGAGATAAGATCGAAAAAAATCTGGACTGATAGTTATTCTGCTGTTCAGTCGGGATTTGAGGATCTTGAGACCCTCTATGAGTTTTATGAAATGGGTGAAGCAGAGGAGGCGGAGATTGATGCAGAGTATTCTAAACTATTAGTTAAAATAGAAGACCTTGAGTTTAAGCGGATGCTTAGCAATGAAGAGGATCAATTATCGGCCATGTTAGAAATTAATCCCGGGGCAGGTGGCACAGAGAGTCAGGATTGGGCCGAAATGCTCATGCGCATGTATCTCATGTGGGGCGAGAAACAGAAGATGTCTGTTAAAAGGGTTAACTATCAACCAGGTGATACGGCCGGTATTAAATCTGCAACATTGGAATTTAATGGACCTTTTGCCTATGGCTATCTAAAGGCTGAAATCGGTGTTCATAGGCTGGTTCGTATTTCACCATTTGACAGCGGTGCCAGGCGACATACATCGTTTGCATCTGTTTATGTGTACCCATTGGTTGATGACAGCATTAACATTGAAATTAACCAGGCTTTTGTAAGGTTCGATACCTTCAGGTCAGGTGGAGCAGGTGGCCAAAATGTAAACAAGGTTGAAACAGCAGTTAGACTTCACTATACACCACCGGAACTTGATGATCCAATTATTGTAGAATGTCAGGAAGAACGATCTCAACTTAAGAATAAAGATAAAGCTTTGAAAATGCTTAAATCAAGACTTTATCAACTTGAGATTAGCAAACGTAACGAAGCCAGAGATGCAATCGAGAGCTCAAAACTTAAGATAGATTTTGGCTCGCAAATAAGAAATTATGTGCTTCATCCTTATAAATTGGTAAAGGATACCAGAACAGGTACAGAGAGAACAGATGTTCAAAATATTCTTGATGGCGACCTGATGGATTTTATTAAGGCATTTCTTATGGAATCAAGCAAGGAAGGTTAAAGAATGAAAGAAATAGGAGGGTTTACAGTTCAATTCTGGCTATTATGTGTCAGTTCTTTCTTGTTTTTCTCCAGCTTTAATATGATGGTGCCCGAGCTGCCTGATTACCTTACTAGTTTGGGGGGTGCAGAGTATAAAGGTTATATAATTTCTCTTTTTACACTTAGTGCAGCTATAAGCAGGCCCTTTAGTGGGCGCCTGGCCGACACCGTTGGCAGAATACCCGTAATGGTTTTTGGTGCAGGTGTTTGTTTTATCCTTGGTTTCTTATACCCGGTTGTAGGTACCGTCTTCGGATTCTTGCTTCTACGATTCTTTCATGGTTTTTCAACAGGATTCAAACCTACAGGCACATCAGCATATGTGGCAGATATTGTTCCGGATAATCGAAGAGGAGAGGCTATGGGAATGCTTGGCGTATTTGGCAGCCTTGGTATAGCAGCCGGCCCTGCTATTGGAGGATTTGTAGCAAATAATTTTTCTACAGACATTATGTTTTATACATCTTCAGCTTTTGCCATTTTGTCAATTATAATCCTGCTGGGCATGACTGAAACAGTGACTGTAAAACATCAATTCAAGCTCTCCATGCTTATTATTCCTTTTAACGAGGTGTTTGAGCCAAAAGTAATTGCACCTTCAATTGTCATGCTTCTTACTGCCTATTCATTTGGGGTAGTACTAACTATTATTCCTGATTATAGTGTTTACCTGGGGGTATTGAATAAAGGGTTGTTTTTTGCTAGTATTACAGCCTCATCGATCGTTGCCAGATTAGTGGCAGGGAAGGTTTCAGATGTCTATGGACGGATTCCTGTACTACGAGTTTCAACCTTATTGATAATGTTTTCTATGTGGTATGTTGGCATTGCCCCCAATCCAACTCATTTTTTTATTGCAGGGGCATTGCTCGGGGTTGCAACAGGAATGAATTCACCAACCATATTTGCCTGGACTATCGATTTG
>JBDLIU010000157.1:0-10559 GCA_039714715.1 Bacteroidota bacterium | reverse complement strand
GCAAACATTTAAAGTTGCTCGCCGAAACCCGGTGGAGGCCTTGAGGTATGAATAGACAAATCACTTTTGCCTGTTTGTGGAAAAAGGATTATTTTTGCAACGCATTTTTACGGGATGTATAGCGTTCCGATACATTTTCAAAACCTCTTGATTTACATCCTCTTACAGCGTTTTCTTAAAACATTTTGATTTTTCTTAAGGCTTTCTGAAAATTTGTAAAAACCAACTACTTTATTTGTTCCAGGAAACATTTCAGGCCACATACTGAAATATTTTCACTTAATTGATACTCGTCACTTTCCGGGACAATAATGAAATTCTTTGCTGCACCGATATCTTCAAAGGCGATTTTGTTTCCTTTGGTTAAGGTTGGTGCGGATGAAAACTTTATCTCTATGGCATAAACGGGTTTAGAAGATTTAGTTAACACAAGGTCACACTCTGCACCCTGATGTGTTCTGAAGAAATATGGTTCATAGGATGATCCTGCAATTTGTAAAATCTGTTCTATTGCATATCCTTCCCAGGAATTCCCTTTTAAAGGATTCCCTTCCAGCTCATCAGATGAGTTAATGTTCAGCAGGTTGTGAAGGATGCCTGTATCGCGTAAATACACTTTAGGCGCTTTTACTATTCGCTTTTTTATATTAGGGTAAAATGGCTGCAATTGCCGGATTAAGAATGCATTCTCCAAAAATTCTATATATTTCTTCAGGGTTGTGGAGCTAACGGCAAGTGATCTGGCAATATTTGAATAATTAATTACCTGGGCATTTACATGGGACAGCATGGTCCACAGATTCCGGATGGTATTCCTGTTGATATCCAGTCCAAGTATGGGTAAATCAGTATTAATATAAGTTCTTATAAAATTATCCAGCCATTGTTGCCATATATCGGTATTCTTTGAGAGAAAAGCATCGGGAAATCCTCCTTTTAACCAAAGTTCATTTTGCGATCCTGGATCTAATTCCAATAAATTGAATCCGGAAAGTTCAATATAAGCAATCCTTCCGGCTAGCGATTGGGAAGATTGCCTCAATAATAAAGGAGATGCTGAGCCCAGTATAATAAACCTGCCTGGCTCTCTTTTCATGTCAATCATAGGGCGTAAGACAGAGAACAGTTCGGGCATGAGCTGAATTTCATCGATTATGATACATTTGTCGATATTGTTCTCAAAAAACAAGACCGGATCACTAAGTTTTACGCTGTCTCTGGGATTTTCAACATCAATATAAACTGTTTCCTTTTCAATCTTTCTGATCAGTTGCTTTGCAAGAGTAGTTTTCCCGACCTGCCGGGGGCCGATAATCCCTGTTGCAGGGAAATTGTTGACTGTGCTCAACAGTTTTTTCTCTATAAATCGATGTAACATAAAGACAAAAGTACGAATTTTCCATGAAAATGTCAAATACGTATTGATATTTTCATGTTATTTGCGCAGTATAAGGCTTCAAAAGAAAAAAAGTTACCCTTGCACTTCATATTTATATTTCATTAATCTTTAGATTTTGAAGTTAGAAATTTGGATTTTCGAAGTACGGGATGTAGCGCGACCCGACGACACTTTCTTACCACCTATTATTCAGCCCTTTACTGCGTTTTCTTAAAACAATTTGATTTTTCTTAAAACTTTCTGAAAGTTTTGTGAAATTTTGCCGACTTATTTTCTATTGTTTGAAAAAGCAATATAAAATAGGTCGATCTTTATTGCAAATGACGGTCAAATTGACCCCCCAAGGTCGTTTGTAACTGACCACCCCAGGTCGTTTTAAATTGACCCCCCAAAGTCGGCTGAAAGTGACCCCCCTTGGCCGGCTCAAACTGACCACCCCCTAAAAGTACGATTTTTTCACAAGTTATTGAAGTCATAATTTCGATGCTGAACAATTAAATCAGTATTAATTATGGCTAATAAACCAATAACTATGAGTAAACTTAGAAAAGTATTACTGCTTTCCTTGAACGGAAAAAGCAAGAAGTTCATCAGCAATTATCTAAACCTTTCACGCAACACAGTTAAAAAGTATCTAACTGAACTCAATGCCTTGAATCTGAGCATTGAAGATATCAAGAAGTTGAGTGATCTGGATCTTGAGAAGCTATTTATTGAAAAGCCTCCTGTAGTACAATCAACCCGCGAAGCAGCCCTTTATAAGTTCTTTCCCTATATGGAGAAAGAGCTCAAAAAGACTGGCGTAACCCGTATGATTATATGGCAGGAATACCTGGAAAAACATCCGGATGGCTTTAGGCGGACACAGTTCAACAAACGGTATAACAAATGGAGCAAAAAGGTAAACCCGTCGATGCGAATGACACATAAGGCCGGGGATAAACTCTATGTTGATTATGCAGGTAAAACACTTGAGATCGTTGACAAAGAAACCGGAGTAGTAACTCCTGTTCAGTTCTTTGTAGCTACGCTTGGAAGCAGTCAGTACACTTATGCAGAAGCCAGCATGAGCCAACAACGGGATGATTTTATTCATTCAGTTGAAAATGCCTTGCATTACTTTGGTGGTGTGCCGCAGGCCATTGTCCCTGATAACCTTAAAGCAGCTGTTACAAAGTCAAATCGTTATGAGCCTACACTGAATGAGACCTTTCTTGATTTTGCCGAATATTATGGAACGACTGTATTACCGGCAAGAGTATACAAGCCAAAGGATAAATCCCTGGTTGAAGGAGCAGTAAGGATACTCTATACACGTGTTTACAGTGTAATCAGGGATCAGGTCTTTTATGACCTGGCATCTTTGAATCAAGCCATATTACAAGCCCTTGAGAAGCACAATACAACAAACTTCTCGAACAGGAACTATACTCGCATGATGTTGTTCGAAGAAGTAGAGCGCAAAGAGTTAATGCCACTTGCACGTAAACGCTATGACATTAAAAACCATGCTTTTGTTACAGTGATGCAGAACGGCCATGCTCACTTATCTGCTGATAAACATTACTATAGCGTTCCTTATCAATACATACGTAAGAAAGTAAAGATACTTTACTCATCAAGCCAGGTAGAGATTTATTATAAATACAACCGAATAGCCATACATAAGCGTAACAAAGTACCTTTCAACTATACGACCGTTACCGATCATATGGCTACTGCCCATCAGTATATGACCGAGTGGACCCCACAGCGCTTTATTAACTGGGGAACAGCTATAGACGAATCCGTTAAAACATATATCACCCGGGTCCTTGAGAAGAAACAGCATCCCGAGCAGGCTTATAAGAGCTGTATGGGGATCTTATCGATGGAGCGCAAGGTTGGCCGCCCAAGGTTGATCAATGCCTGCAGAAGGGCTCTGGAGTATGGAATTTATAATTACAAGATCATTCAACGAATACTGGATCAAAACCTTGATCAAATCCAGGATGAACCTGAAAAGAATGAATCCTTACCTAAACATCAGAATATCAGAGGCGAAAATTATTATCAATAAAAACAAGAACAATGAATGACACAACATTATTTAAAATGAAGCAAATGAAGCTTTATGGGATGCATCATGCTTTTCTGGGAGCTATTGAGACCGGAAAGATGGACGGGTATACCCAGGATGAACTGCTTGCAATGCTCATCGATGCCGAATATGATGATCGGCATACCCGGCGTATTGAGCGTGGGATCAAAAATGCACGCTTTCGCTATAAGGCTTCGGTTGAGAATGTTATCTATGACCAACTGCGTAACATTGACAAGAACACGATCATACGCTATGCGGCTGGGGGATACATCAAAAAGGGTGAAAGCATATTGATTACAGGAAGTACCGGTGTAGGGAAAAGCTACATTGCATCAGCCCTGGGGTATCAGGCCTGCATTGAAGGCTACAGGGTTGTGTATTACAACACAGCCAAACTGCTGGCCCGATTAAAGATGGCTAAAGCTGACGGAAGTTACCTGAAAGAACTTGCCCGGATAGAGCGCCAACATCTACTGATCCTGGATGACTTTGGCTTGCAACCCATGGATAACCAAAATCGCTTGAACCTACTGGAGATCATTGAAGACAGACATGGAAAAGGATCAATAATAATAACCTCCCAGTTGCCCGTTAGTGAGTGGCACAGCGTTATTGGTGAGAAGACTGTGGCGGATGCAATCCTTGATCGTATTGTCCATCAATCATACAGGGTCGAGCTTCACGGTGAGTCGATGAGAAAGAAGCGAGGGAAACCATCAAATGAGACAAATGAAGAAAATTAAAAAAATAATGTAAATTTGTTTAACAAGGATAGCTTGTGAAAACGTTCTTTTTGAGCTTGGATTTTAGGGTGGTCAATTTAAAACGACTAAGGGTGGTCAATTTGAAACGACTTTAGGTGGTCACTTTCAAACGACTAAGGGTGGTCAGTTTAGGCGTTCTGTGCAATAGGAACAAAACTGTCCCTCAAATTGAATATTATCATCATTTTGATGATGATCCGTCAGTCAATATAGAACCCGATGAGATAGAAAACATTAATACAGAAGAAGATATCCTAGCATTATATTCTAAGGAACTTTCTTGCCCTTCAAATATTGGTGGAGGGATTGATATAAATGCTGAGATGACTATTATTGCTATTGAAAATGTTCAAATATTAGCATATGAAGATACTATTAGCCAAGTTACGGATGGAGGAGATACTGAAACTTTGAATTTAGATGTACAAACAAGTTTCCCGGATGAAGCATTGGAAATAAGGCAAGATCTCCTAAATCAATCACCATATCTTTCAGATACGGTAATGAAATCCGCTATTAATCAGGAAAATGTATTACCAAATCTAATGTTACGAGATATTTTGGTCGCAAACCCACAAGCTTCGAAATCAACAAGTGTTTTGGATGCTCTCGATAATCGATTTATTCCAATGCCCGATTATATGATGGCTGAGATTATGCAAGGGCAAAATATTTGGGGAGCAAAAGAACTACTTGAACTGGAATTGTCTAAACATCAGTCTAATAAGACAAAATCTTTCAACAAGTTAACCAAGCATTATTTAGCAGATACAATTAATGGTTGGGCTCGCGACAGCCTTATGACGTTATTTAACTCAGATATAAGAATTTTCCCTCACTATCAAGCCGCATTTATAAATCTTGATGAATAAGTCCCCGTACTTATCGGATACTGTAATGATCGAAGCCATTAATAAGGAGGATGTACTCAGTCCAGTCATGGTTAAAGAAGTCCTTGTTGCCAATCCACAATCTGCTAAATCTCAGGAAGTAATGACTGAACTGGATAATCGCATCAACCCATTGCCTGATTATATGATTGAAGAAATAGAGGAGGGCAGGGATACTATTGCATCTAAAGAACTGATGGAAGCCAGTAAAAGCTTTTATCGGCATGAACGATCTATTTTCTTAAATCTGCTAAAGAATATATATAAATTTGATTCTCTAAATTTAGGATATTCGGATAGCTTAATAAATCTGCTACAGAATGAGAATACCATTAATGCTCAGTACGATCTTGTTTTTGAACATATTCAGAGAAATGAGTTTTCTTTAGCTTTAGGCACTTTAAACAATGTTTCAGTACAATATAATTTGGATAGTATGCAATTAATTGCTTTTCAAAAGTACGATAGCATTGTGCCAGTTATTATTAGTTTATATCAATACAATAATACTGCATTTGAGCTTGATTCAGCCCAAAGGAACCTACTTAAAATACTGGCAAATGACAGTACAAGTTTGCCTGGGATTTATGCAAGAAATATGTTGATATTTTGTGAAGAAATGACTTATAGTGAACAATTTATTCTACCAGATACAATTCTAAAATCCGTAATCTATAATGAACAGGTTTCAGAAAAGAAGGTCCATCCACCCAGATTAAAAGTTTATCCAAATCCAGCTAAAGAATACTTTTCTGTGGAGTATAATCTTGGAACCTTAGGATGTGAAGGCTCCTTGGTGGTTAGAGATAATCTTGGTAATACAGTAAGAAAAATACCTTTGAAT
The DNA here is from genome assembly GCA_039714715.1 of Bacteroidota bacterium. Taxonomy (GTDB): domain Bacteria; phylum Bacteroidota; class Bacteroidia; order Cytophagales; family Cyclobacteriaceae; genus S012-113. The sequence continues at coordinate 4,579 of JBDLIU010000157.1, read as the reverse complement.
AAGAATTCAAACTCTATTATTATTAACACATCGGGTATGGCTACTGGAGTTTATTATTTTAATCTTCATTGCAATAATGAAGCTATTAAAACCTCAAAAGTTGTGGTGATGAAATGATTCCATAATCAATAATTAGAACCGATCAAATGAATATGAAGAAACTATGTTTAGGAATTTTATTGACATTAATTATATGCACTGTTAAAGGACAATCCACATACTTTAATAATATTTTTATTCCAAATAACACATTTGGGAGTGGATTATCTGTTGAGGCAACTGAAAACGGATATGTAGTGTTTGGAGTTACTAGAGACAGTATTGATTATACTCGTTCAGTATTCTTTATGAAACTTGACAGTGTTGGGAACCTCATGTATTATAAGACAATAAGCGACTCTATAAATACCTATTGGGGTGGCTATTATGGATCTTTTGCTATGATTAATAATCAAGGTTTTATTGGAGCTGGAAACATAAGCTACCCTGATAAACACATCGCAATACTATATAGATTTAACGATTTAGGAGACACTTTGTGGGCCAAACTATTTCCAGACACAATAGCTAATATTGGAAGTATATTTATGCATTGTAACTTAACATACGATAATGGATTTGTAATGACCGGATATAGGGTCGTAAAACAATATAATTCCAACATGATCCTTGTAAAAACAGATAGCTTAGGAAATGAGGTTTTTCGCAGGGATTATGGCGATACTACTTATGGGAATATAGAACATGGATACAGTGTTTTGCAAGCTCCAGATAAAGGCTATTTTTTAGGATATACGCATCATTATGCTGGAGATGAAAATTCGACAGATCCGGTAGTGATGAAAGTTGATAGCGCAGGGAATTTCGAGTGGGAACTAAACATTGGGGGGCCATTTCAGGATATTCCACCGCATGTCTGCCTTGGGAATGATGGATCCTTAATTGCAGGGACATCAGTTGCAGATTCCTCAATACAAGGGAACATTTATTCAAGAATCTATGTTACGAAACTGTCTGTATCTGGAGATGTTTTATGGGAAAAAATGTATTTTCAAACAGAATTAGGTAATTTGTTAAATAATATATATCCAGATCATGATGGAGGCTATATTGCAACAGGATACAGGAGAAATTATTTTCATCCTGGCCATTGGAGGAAAAAATATGGTTGGTTGCTAAAGATTAACGAAATTGGAGATAGCATTTGGTATAGAGAGTTTAATTATTATACTGGTACTGAATCGGATTTTAATATGCTTTATGACTTATGCCTAACATCTGATGGTGGGTATGCTATGGTTGGCCAAGCCTATACATGGACGAATCCTCAGGCTGCATGGATTATTAAGGTGGATAGCTTTGGATGTGATACGCCGGATTGCCAAACTGTTCATGTTGAAGAATTATTCGGAAATAGTCCTAAAGAATTATATGTATTTCCAAATCCTGCTAATAATGAAATCAATATTGGTGTCAAAAATTCAATATCTGAGAGTCCATATTCAATTATTATATTTGATATATTCGGAAGAAAACAGGATGTAATTGCTGTTCCAAAGGGAGAAAGAAATACAAGAATAGATATTTCAAAGTATCCATCAGGGGTATATGTCGCCATAGTAATGAACGGTCATAAGCGAATTGGACAGGGGAAGTTTGTTGTTAAATAGCATTTGTTATAGCCAGCTAATGAGAATCTCTGAACATAAAAAAAGAAGGCTGTCCAGAATCAGACAGCCTTTTATAATTATTAAAGAAGGCCTTCATCAGCGAAGCTGAAATAGCCGCTATCTTCAGTAATAATGATGTGATCAAGGGCAGGAAGATCAAGAAAACTACCGGCTTTCTTGATTTTTTGTGTCAGACGAATGTCGGATTCGGAAGGCTTTGTATTACCTGAAGGGTGATTATGACAAAGAATGACCGAAGCGGCTGAAGCTTTTAAAGCGGTCTGAAAGATTATTTTCGGATCAGCTATGGTACCAGACATTCCGCCCATTGATACGGAACAGGCCCACTGCCCACTACCTACTGCCCACTGCCAATAATGTTAAAAAAAATCACTGGTCTTTCCGGGATATATTTCTAAATTTGCACCCAATTCAAGAATGTCAATTTTATCGTTCATAATCATATGTTGAGCAGAAGGCACATACGGATAAAAGTTTTACAGGCAATATATGCCTTTGTTCAATCAGAATCAGGCGAGCTCGCCAAAGGTGAAAAACAGCTGGTCACCAGCATTGACAAGATCCGCGAACTTATTGTTTACCAGATTTCTTTTCTGCTTGAGATGAAAGATTATGCATCAAACAGGATAGAAGAAAGTAAAAAGAAATTCTTTCCCACGGAGGAAGACCTGAATCCGAATTTGCGATTTGTTGAGAACAGGGCATTGGTACAACTAGAAGATAACAGGGAATTTCGTAAGCTTCGTGATCAGCTCCGTATCAACTGGAGAGAGGAGCAGTCGATGGTGCGAAAGGCCTATCTGGAGCTAAAAGATAAAAGCTTTTACCAGAAGTATATGTCGTCACCTGAGAGTAGCTATGCCCAGGATCAGGATATGCTAATAAAAATCATAAAGAAAGTCCTGATTGATTTTGAACTACTTGAAGATTATTATGAAGGCAAGTCTATTTTCTGGGCTTTTGACTCTTTCAATACGGCGAATGTCTTGCTTATGAAATACTTAAAGTCTCTGCAGGAAAAGGATGATGAGTATGCAGCAATGCCTCAAATGTTAAAAAACAGTGAGGATGATGAGGATAAAACATTTATGATTGACTTATTTCATAAAACCATCCTGAGTACTTCAAAATACGATGATCTGATCGATGAGAAGGCACGCAACTGGGACCTTGACCGCATCGCAATGATGGATACCATCCTGATAAAGATGGCCCTGGCCGAGCTTCTTGAATTTCCTTCCGTTCCGGTAAAGGTTACCTTGAACGAGTACATTGATATTTCAAAATATTACAGCTCTGCAAAGAGTAAGGTCTTTATTAATGGGATACTGGATAAGCTGATCATTGATTTGAAGGAGAAGAGCCTCATCAAAAAGGCAGGGCGGGGATTAATGGAATAGTAATACATAACAACATTATAACATGGTTTTTGATATAGATATGATTAAAGGCGTGTATGCAAATATGGCATCTCGCATAGAAGCAGCAAGAGAAGTAGTGGGCAGGCCTCTTACCTTAACTGAGAAAATACTTTATTCCCACCTAAACGAAGGGGAAGCCAAAAAAGCATATGCCCGGGGCGAGTCTTATGTCGACTTTAATCCTGACAGGGTGGCCATGCAGGATGCTACCGCTCAGATGGCTTTATTGCAGTTTATGCAGGCAGGAAAGAAAAAGGTGGCAGTGCCTTCAACAGTACATTGTGACCACCTGATCCAGGCCAAAGCAGGAGCTTCTGACGACCTGAAGATTGCCAATGATACCAATAGGGAAGTATATGACTTCCTGGCCTCCGTATCCAATAAATATGGCATTGGTTTCTGGAAGCCGGGAGCAGGGATCATCCATCAGGTGGTGCTTGAAAATTATGCTTTTCCCGGCGGGATGATGATAGGCACTGATTCGCATACCGTAAATGCCGGTGGACTGGGCATGGTTGCCATCGGTGTTGGCGGGGCCGATGCCGTTGATGTGATGGCGGGCATGCCCTGGGAACTGAAATTTCCGAAGCTGATAGGTGTGAAGCTTACAGGTAAGCTGAGCGGATGGGCCGCGGCCAAGGATGTGATCCTGAAGGTGGCCGGTATCCTCACCGCGAAAGGTGGTACCGGAGCCATCGTAGAATATTTCGGAGAAGGAGCAGAAAATATTTCATGTACCGGTAAGGGAACCATCTGCAATATGGGTGCCGAGATTGGCGCCACCACCTCACTCTTTGGCTATGATGACAAAATGCGCAAATATTTAAGCGGAACAGACAGAGAGGACGTGGCCGTTGAAGCAGACAAGATGGCTGCCCACCTCACCGGCGACCCTGAGGTGTACGCCGAGCCTGAAAAATATTTTGACCAGCTGATAGAGATCAACCTTTCCGAACTGGAACCCTATATCAATGGACCCTTCACACCTGACCTGGCCACGCCCTTATCTGATCTGGCAAAGACAGTAAAAGAAAACGGATGGCCGGAGAAAATGGAAGTAGGGCTGATCGGAAGCTGTACCAACTCTTCCTATGAAGATATCAGCAGGGCTGCGTCACTGGCACAGCAAGCCCTCGACAAAAATCTTAAGGTGCAGGCCGATTATACTGTTACGCCGGGATCGGAACTGGTACGCTATACTGTTGAACGTGACGGTTACCTCGAGGTATTTGAAAAAATTGGCGGCGTAGTGCTGGCCAATGCCTGCGGCCCTTGCATCGGACAGTGGGCCAGGCACGGAGCCGACAAGCAGGAGCGAAACTCCATCATGACGTCCTTTAACAGGAACTTTGCCAAAAGAAATGACGGAAACCCCAACACACATGGTTTTGTAGCTTCACCAGAAATGGTTACGGCCTTTGCCATCGCCGGAGATCTTACTTTTAATCCCATGACAGACTACCTGCT
>JBDLIU010000156.1:0-10585 GCA_039714715.1 Bacteroidota bacterium | reverse complement strand
GACAGGCGTTTTGCAGGATCCTGATGTAGATGGTGTTTTTGTGATTCTTACACCACAATCTATGACCGACATCAAGACAATTGCTGAAGAGATCGCCAGAATAGCACGTGAATATGATAAACCCATTTACACCTCATTTATGGGTGAAGCTGATGTTGCAGAGGGTATTAAAATATTACAAAATTATCACCTCCCTCATTATGTGCTTCCGGAATCGATGTGTAAGCCATATCATGCCACCTTGCAATTCAATAAGCTTATCGGCAAGAAAACCGAGCCTTTCGAGAAGTTCACAGATATTGATATTGATAAGGCAAGGGCTGTAATGAAGAAGAGCAAAGAAGAAGGTCGAACATATATCCCGGAATACCTGGCGGCAGAAGTTGTTGAAGCCTATAAACTACCGGTTGTTCCTAATGGCTTTGCAACTTCACCCAAAGAAGCGGGTGACATTGCAGATAAGATCGGATACCCTGTTGTTATGAAGGTAATGTCGGATGATATCGTACATAAGTTTGATGTAAAAGGTGTTATTCTCGATGTTAGCTCTAGAGAAGAGGCCGAGGCTGGTTATAACCAAATCATTAAAAATGTTGGTGAACGAATGCCTGATGCTAAAATTGATGGCATTTTTATAGCTAAACAGGTAAAACCAGGCACAGAAGTTATTCTGGGCATCAAACGCGATCCTTCATTCGGATCAGTTGTGATGTTTGGTCTGGGGGGAGTATTTGTTGAGGTGTTTAAAGATGTAAGTTTCAGAGTAGCACCAATAGACAAAGAAACTGCAATAGATATGATCAATGAGATCAAATCGACAGGCATGTTACAAGGCGCAAGAGGCAGAGCTGTAAGAGATATCGACAGTATTGCTGAGGCCATCATGAGATTAAGCCAGCTTGCCCTTGATTGTCCCAATATCAAAGAACTGGATATTAATCCTCTTATCGTTCACAACGAAGGGGAAGGCTGTTATGTAGCCGACACAAAAATTATTATGTAAACACTAAATTAATCAAGCAAAAAATAACACAAAAATGAGAATTTTAATACACGAACATTACCAGGATTTAAGCAAATGGACTGCTTATTATGTTGCCAGTAAAATAAATGAAGCCAATCCAACACCAGAAAAACCATATGTATTGGGTTTACCTACAGGTTCTTCACCATTAGGTACCTATGCCGAACTAGTTGAGCTGGTTAAGCAAGGCAAGGTGAGTTTCCAAAACGTGGTGACTTTTAATATGGATGAATACATTGGCATTGCAGAAGATCATCCTGAAAGCTATCACTATTTCATGTATAAGAATCTGTTCAGCCATATTGATATCCCCGAAGAGAATATTAATATTCTAAATGGAAATGCTAAGGATCTGGAAAAGGAATGTGCCAACTATGAGGCAAAAATCGAAAGCTACGGAGGTATCGACCTCTTCCTTGGTGGAATCGGGCCTGATGGCCATATTGCATTTAATGAACCCGGATCATCTCTATCATCTAAAACCAGGATCAAGACCTTAACCTACGATACAATTCTTGCCAATGCCCGGTTTTTTGATAACGATATAAGCAAGGTGCCTCATACTGCTCTTACTGTTGGTGTAGACACTGTTATGCAGGCCAAAGAGGTGATTATCATCATCAATGGATACAAAAAGGCAAGAGCTTTGCAAAAAGTAGTTGAGGAAGGTGTTAACCATATGTGGACTGTCTCTATACTTCAATTGCATCCTAAAGGTGTTATTGTTTGTGATGATGAATCGACCTTCGAACTCAAGGTGGGTACTGTTAAATACTTTAAGGATATTGAGGGAAATGATATAGCTTCATTACCTAAACTCTAATAGTGATGTACAGAAAGATTAATGATGCTGAAATCACGATCCTCAAGGATCGTGGTTGCTCAGCAGAAAACTGGGGCGATATTTTCGTAGATGATGGTTTCATTCCTGAAACAGTTTGGCGAACCCATTTCACAGGTAAAGTTAACCTGGGTGTTTTCTATGAGTTTGTAGAAATTGAAGAAGGAATCAAAAAACATGCAGGCATAAGAAATGCTTATATCGAGAACTGTACCATTGGCGATAGTGTTTATATATCCAATGTAGGAAGCCTTGTCAATTATAATGTTGAAGAATTCGCAGCTATAGAAAATGTTAATACCCTGGTTGTTAATGGTGAAACAAGCTTTGGCAATGGAACAGAGATCGAGGTTTTAAATGAAGGAGGTGGTCGCGAGCTACCCATATTTGATAAACTTTCAGCTCAGATAGCCTATATGATGGTGATTTACAGGCATGAAAAGAAATTTATTGAAAAGCTGGAAGGTCTTATTGGGGAATATATTGAAACAAAAACATCAACAAAAGGGACTATAAGTAAACATGCCCGGGTGTTGAACACCAGGTCATTACGAAATGTTTATGTGGGTTCGCATGCTGTGATTACAGGTGCCTCAAACTTAGAAGAGGGCACTGTTGCAAGTTGTGAAGAAGACCCAACGACCATTGGGGAAGATGTGGTTGCCAAAGACTTTATTGTTTTGTCAGGTTCTAAAGTTGACAGTGGTGCGATTATCACCTCATCCTTTATTGGTCAGGGTGTAAGAATTGGCAAACAATACTCTGCGGAAGGATCAGCATTTTTTGCTAACTGTGAAGGATTCCATGGTGAGGCTTGCAGCCTCTTTGCTGGCCCCTATACAGTAACCCACCATAAGTCTACCCTTTTAATTGCAGGGATGTTCTCGTTTTATAATGCGGGGAGTGGCACTAACCAGAGCAACCATATGTATAAGTTGGGGCCATTGCACCAGGGCATTGTGGAACGAGGCTCAAAAACAGGTTCTTTTTCATACATGTTATGGCCATGTAGAGTGGGAGCTTTTTCGGTGGTTATGGATAAGCATGGCGCTAATTTCGACACATCTGACCTACCCTTTTCCTATATTAATTATGATAAAGGAAAAAGTGTAATTACTCCTGCCATGAATCTATTCACAGTAGGCACGGTCCGTGATAGTGAAAAATGGCCAAAGCGTGACAGGAGAAAAGACCCGGATAAGCTTGATCTGATCAATTTTGAGTTTTTCAATCCAAATATAGTTGGAGGTATTGTAAAAGGCTCGGAACTACTGGGGAGGTTGCATGAATCAACACCCCAAACAAATAAAACTGTTCCTCACAAAGGCGCCCGCATTAACCGGTTGATGCTTCGAACTTCCAAACGATACTACGATCTGGCCTTGAATGTGTATATGGGGAATGAGGTTGTTAAAAAACTTGAACAGTGTAATAACCTGGGCAACATTGAAGAGGTTCGCTCTGCACTTAAGCCCGAAACCGATTCTCCGGGCTCAAAATGGCTGGACCTTTTTGGACTAATCGCCTCAGAAGAATCAATTAATGGATTGATTGATGAAGTTAATTCAGATAAGGTTTCATCAGTAGATCAGACCCTGGATGCACTCAAAACCATACATGCAGATTATGACAAAAATGCCTATGCCTGGTTTGCTGAACTGATCGAGGCTAAAATGGAATTAAAACTCAGTGAAATAACATCCGAACAGCTTGTACAGATAGTAACCAACTGGGAGGCCAACTCCATCAGGATGAAAAACATGATTCTGAAAGATGCGGAGAAGGAGTTCGATCAGAATAGTAAAATCGGTTTTGGCATTGATGGAGATGAGCAAACTCGCGATGACGATTTCGAGGCGATTCGAGGATCATATGATGGCAATTCTTTTGTAAAAAGTATCCGTCAGGAGATCGAGGATTTAAGCGAAAAGACAAAAGTGATTATTTCAAAACTAAATAGTTAATTACCCAACCTGATCCTAGCATCGATGCTACGACCACTAGACGCATAAGACTTAGGGTGAATTCATTAAATTGGATTCACCCTATTTTTTTAGTAAATATTTCACTACCCTCCCCTCAGTGTCTTCCGCCACTTGGTGGAGACGCTGAGGACAATGACAACGAATATAACACTGGAAGACTCTGAGGAAGAGGTGAATTGGATTCACCCTGTTTTTTTTGTAATTTCATTGCAAGAAACTGCAACATCATGTCCTCGGTAATCCAGGGTTATCATTACGATATTTTTATATCCTATCGACAGAAGGATAATAAAGCAGACCATTGGGTGACGCATTTTGTTGAGCATCTGAAGGATGAGATAGAAGCAACCTTTAAAGAAGATATTTCCATCTACTTTGATGAAAATCCACAGGATGGATTATTAGAAACACACGATGTAGACCAGTCGCTGAAAGAGAAGATCAACGTGCTTATCTTTATCCCAATTATTTCTCAAACCTATTGCGATCCCAATAGCTTCGCCTGGCAGAATGAATTCATTGCCTTTCGTAATTTTGCCAGAACTGATAAACTGGGTCTGGATCAAAAATTGCCCTGTGGCAATGTTTGTAAAAGAATCCTTCCTGTAAAAATCCATGAAATTGAGGAAGAGGACCAGGCACTTTACGAAAAAGAAACTGGTGGTGTAATGAGGTCAATTGATTTCATTTACAAAGCTGCCGGGGTAAACAGACCCCTCAGGCCTAATGAAGAGCATCCGGATGATAACCTTAATGGTACAATTTATCGTGATCAGATAAACAAGGTTGCAAATGCTGTTAAAGAAATAATATATGGAATAAAAAAACCACAATTGAAACTTACCAGTGTATTGAAAAAGAGGATGCCTGCCAAAGCATTAACGGGTAATAAGCGCCTTACATCAGGTATTTTAATTGCAGCCGTAATTGCTTTAATGTTGATTGGGTATTTCACCATTCTTAAAAAGCCTCAGATCTTATCAAGGGATTATCAAAATGAGAGGACAGCCATTATACCTTTTACCAATAATACCAACAATCCTGACCTGGATATTCTTGGGTTTATGGCTGCCGACTGGATTATAAAAGGTTTGATGGATTTCGACAATATTAAGGTTGTAAGTTATGAAACCATCACCAGGAATCTTGCCACTGCGTCTATTGGTAACACCAAACAGCTTATAAATCTTACCAGCAGAATGGGCGCAGACAAGGTAATTATTGGAAGTTATTATAAACAAGATGATAAACTAACCTTTCAAACCCAGTTGTTGGATGTTAAAACTGGTGAAGTAGAGCTTGTTCTGCCCATAGTAAGCGGAGCTGAAGACAATATTGAGGAATTGGTAAGTGACCTCAACCAACGGGTAATGACAATTTATGGAGAGGTTGGTTCTACCTATTCTAAGCATATCTTAAGAAACCCACCTAAATATGAATCATACAAACAGTTTCATGAAGGATTGAAATACTTTGGAATAGATTATGACAAGTGCCGGGGATATCTTTACAATGCTATTGAGTTGGACAGTACATTTTTCTGGCCCTATTTCTTTATCTCTGTCACCTATGAAAATGAGGAAAATATACCGAAACGAGACAGTACGATACGAATTGCTGATAAGAAGTGTAAGCCATATTTCAATTTTCAATCCCTTTGTTTGAACTGGCTTTTTGCTCCTAATCGAAAGGATGCCTATGTACATGCAAAAAAAATGTACGAAAAAGATCCTCAGAACCATCTTGTCAATCTTGTGGTTGGTCAGATGGCAAAATATCTCAACAAACCCAATGAAGCAATAAGTTACTTTCAGGAACTTGATTATTCGAGTTTCAGCTTTCACAGCCCACTAGAACTATGGTGGTTTCGCGATTATGCTTATTGCCTGGTTAGGTTAGAAAGATATGATGAAGCACTTAAACTCCTGGAAAATATTCCAACTGAATTTATAGACAAAGACCTGATATCAATTAAGGTGGGGATATATATATTACAAAACAAATCCGATAAAATCTTTGAGTTAATACGAGAGCTGGAAAGCACTAGTCTGGAACAACGATTGATCGATGAGGTCTATCTATCAGCCTCAGAATGGCAAGAGCTAGTTGGCCAACCAAAAGAAAAAGCAGAATGGGCTCAATTGGCACTTGACAGGATACTCTCTAAACCAGCTATAAATGAAGAAGACAAAAATAACCTTGTTAGAGCCTATTATCATGCTGATAACTTCAACAAGGTGCTAGAGATATACGAAGACTATTCCAATGAGGGGGGAAACATCGTGATACCGCTGTCCATGGTTGCAATATGCCATTTAAAAACCGGTAATCAGGAAGAAGTAAATCAAATAATAACTACGTTTGAAAAGCGTGGCAATCCTATAAGTCTATATGAGCTGGCTAGAATCCATAGTGCTTCTGACCAAAAAGAACTAGCGATGCAATACTTAAAGGAGGCTTTCGAATTTGACTATGAATTTACAATAAGAAGGTATGACAATGATTTGTTCCTTGCCCCTCTGCATGGCTACCCTCCTTTTGATGAGTTTGTGAAACCTAAAGACCTGTAACACATGAGCTCAATTATGCCAGATTACGAATACGATATCTTCATTTCCTACCGCCAAAAGGATAATAAAGCAGACCAATGGGTAACTCATTTTGTTGAGGCCCTGAGAGATGAAATTGAAGCCACTTTCAAAGAAGATATCTCCATCTACTTTGATGAAAATCCACATGATGGTTTGCTGGAAACTCATGATGTTGACCAATCTTTGAAAGAGAAGATTAAAGTGCTGATCTTTATTCCAATCGTTTCTCAAACCTATTGTGATCCCAATAGTTTTGCGTGGCAACATGAGTTTATTGCTTTCCGGGATTTTGCTAAAAATGATGAATTAGGATTGGACGTACGCTTAGACAACGGAAATGTATGCAAGCGCATTCTACCAGTTAAAATTCATGAAATTGATGCTGAAGACCAGGCGCTTTATGAAAAGGAAACAGGTGGGGTCATGAGATCCATCGACTTTATTTACCGGGCATCAGGAGTTAACAGATCACTCACCCCGGAAGATGATAAGGTTCAAATAAAAGATCAGATTTTCTACAGAAATCAAATCAATAAAGTAGCCAATGGGATTAAAGAGATTATAAATGCCTTGCAGCACAGAAATGCTGAATCCGATTCAAATATGGAGCAAAGTAGAGTACTGAATAAATCTACTCCTTCAATATCGAAAATCAGCCGGAGAGCAATATCTGTAACATCATTTTTTGTATTACTTCTGGCATTAACTGCTATATGGTATTTTAATATTTATGATAAACCACAAGTCTTGTCTGCAGAGTCGCGCAATGCCAGAGTGGCTATTATACCCTTCACCAATAATACCAACGATCCGGAACTTGATATGCTTGGCGAGATGGCTGCTGACTGGATTACTAAAGGGCTGATGAATTTCGGCCATATTAAAGTGGTAAGCTTTGAAACTGTTAGAGATAATATTGACTTTGCTTTGTTAAAAGATTCCAATATGAGAGCCGGGTTTACCGAACGTACTGGTGCTGATAAGGTTATTAAAGGTAGTTTTTACCAGCAAGGTGATGAAATTGTATTCCAGACTCAAATGATAGATATTGAAACAGGTGAGGTTGAATTTATGCTACCGTCAGTTAGTGGAGAAAAATCAGTTCTTGAAGGCCTGGTAAATGAGCTCAGCCAAAGAGTGATGACTGTTTTTGGATTAGATTCAGATGAAAACAGGAAACTAATTATTAATGATCCACCGAAGTATGATGCCTATAAATATTATATAAAGGGTATAGAATATTTCATAAATGACTATGACAAGTGTCGGGAATTTTTATCTGAAGCTATTCGCTTAGACAGCAGTTTCTTGCTTGCTCATATTACCATGCGATATAGCTTTGGAGAACAGGGAAGAATAAGGGAAAGTGATAGCATTTTAGTGATCATTAATGAAAAGTTCAAAAATCCGTCTCCAACAGAAAAGGAATGGCTTGATTTCGGCAATGCAAAATCTTCCAAGGATCAATATACCGCAACTAAAGCAATTTATAAAAGAGATCATAAGGCCTTTTTGATAAACTACAATATGGTGTTACTTTCTTCATACTTAAATAAACCTAATGAAGCAGTTACCGCCTGTCAAAACTTAAACCCGAAAAATATTTCTTTCAAAAATCCTTCAATAGCGCGTATATGGTTCAAATTATATTCTTACAATCTAATCAGGCTTAACAGACTTGATGAAGCCCTGAAAGTTCTGGAGGTTGTACCACCGGAGTTTATGTCCAATCTCTATTATGGAAAGGCCATGGTGTTTGTCCTTAAAAACCAACCGGATAAAATTCATGCTATGATTCAAGAAATGGAAGATCAAGGATTGGGCTGGAATCTCATTATTAGAACATATCTTAATACTTCAGACTGGTACGCACTCCAGGGAAACATTACAAGTCAAAAAAAGTGGGCACAATTAGCCCTTGATAAGATTAACTCACAAGCGAATGGTTACAAAATTAATCAGACTAATTTACCCTGGGCATATTATGGTGTAGGGAACTACGAAAAAGCTCTTTCACTTTTGCATGATATTACGGAAACAAAAGGTAGAAGCAGTTACTATCTATCATGGATTGGCTTGTGTTATGCCAAATCAGATTCTATAGAGCAAGCAAATGGAATAATCAGCGAACTTGATAGCCTAAATACTGCTGGTAGCAAATATGGCATAGCGCAAGTATATTCAGCGTTAAATGAGAAAGATTTGGTCGTAAAGTATCTACAGCAAGCCTTTAAAGAAGATTATGTTTTTTATTTAGGCAGATATGATACTGACTTTGAATTATTATCCTTACATGGCCATCCCGGTTATGAAGAATTAGTTAAACCTAAAGGCTAATGTGATTATGAGCTCAATTCTACCCAATTATCAATACGACATCTTTATTTCCTACCGCCAGAAGGATAATAAAGCAGATCAATGGGTAACCCTTTTTGTTGAAGCCCTAAAGGATGAGATAGAAGCAACCTTTAAAGAAGATATCTCGATTTATTTCGATGAAAATCCACATGATGGTCTGTTGGAGACGCATGATGTAGACCAGTCGCTAAAAGAAAAGATTAAAGTGCTGGTCTTTATTCCTATTATTTCCCAAACCTATTGCGATCCCAATTGCTATGCGTGGGAGCATGAATTTGTTCCTTTCAGAGATTTTGCCATAGAAGATGAACTAGGGTTAGACATAAGACTAGATAATGGTAATGTATGCAAACGCATTCTGCCAGTTCGAATACATGAGATAGATCAAGAAGATCAAGCACTTTATGAAAAAGAAACTGGTGGTGTAATGCGCTCTATCAACTTTATCTATAAAGCATCTGGTGTAAATAGACCACTGATGCCCTTCGAGATTCATCCGGGCAATAATCTTAATGGAACCGTATACCGGGACCAGATCAATAAGGTAGCTAACGCCATAAAAGAGATCATATCGGGAAGAGCCGGGGCTAATCAAAACGAGGATTACTTTTCCAGTAAAGTCACCGAAGTACACTCTGCCGAGTCAAATACACCAGACAAGAAATCAATTATAGTTCTTCCATTTGAGAATATGAGCTCCGATCCGGAGCAGGAGTATTTCAGTGACGGTTTAACAGAAGAGGTAATAGCAGACCTTTCACATGTTCACGATCTTCTAGTTATATCCAGAAGTTCGGCTATGACTTTCAAGGGTAAGACAAACACCATCGGAGAAATAGCTAAAAAAGTAAATGTGAGGTATGTTTTGGAAGGTAGTGTGCGTAAAGCTGGTAATAATTTGCGAATTACAGCTCAATTAATTGATGCTCTTACTGATGCGCATATTTGGGCTGAAAAGTACACAGGAACACTTGGTGATATATTTGATATACAGGAAAAAGTATCCTACGATATTGTTGCTGCCCTTAAGCTGAAGTTAACCACCGAAGAAAAGACCAAAATTGCATCTAGACCCATTGATGATTTTGAAGCCTATGATTTCTACCTTAAGGCTTACCAGGCTTTCTGGGTGGGCACTGAAGAAGCACTGGACAGTGCGCTTAAATATCTTCAGCATGCAGCTGAAATCATAGGTGACAACAGTTTACTTTTTTCTGCAATGTCCTTAATCTATATACAATATGTAAATGTTGGTATAAAGCATCACGACTATACTGCTAAATCACTTGAATTTGCACAGAAAGCCTTTGAGTTAAATCCTGATTCTGCACAGGCTCATCATGTTATTGGATTTACGTCCTATCTTATTCATGGAGATATGGATAATGCTACCCGTCATTGTAAGCATGCCCATGCTATTGAACCTTCTTTACCCGGGCCTTTAAATACGCTAATAGGAGCATATTGTTATTGTGGTAAAATTTCAGCAGCTATTCCATTAGTTGAAAAGCATAAAATTATAAATCCATTATCATACCAAAGGTACTTTTTTGAAGGATTCTTACATTTTTATGATGGGAATTATAAAGCTGCGCTTGATCCCTTACGGCACGCCTTTGAAATTAATCCTAAAGGTTTGGCTAATTGGTTATACGCATGGGCTTATGCCTATGATAATAGACATGAACAAGCGATTTCTGTCATCGATAAAGGACTAAAGAAGGATTACAACAGTACAGCAAATAGTATTAATCTAATGTTAAAATTTGCATTAATAAATGAAAAA
>JBDLIU010000155.1:0-10605 GCA_039714715.1 Bacteroidota bacterium | reverse complement strand
AACAGCATTATAAGCCACATCCTTAAACTTCTCGTCTCCTGATAAACGGGCAAGACGGAGCATCCAGGCAGCATGGTGTGTAAGCATAACCGGCCCATACCAATATGTACTTACAGCTTCAGGAGGAAGCCCAACCAGGGAGGTTCTCCAGGCAGGAACAGTTTGTTCCTGAATCCGGGTTGATGTATCGTATTCTTTAAACTCATAATTATCGGATTCAAATCTTCTGCCCGGGAAAACTCCTTTTACTTTATTCCCGGGATTGGCAACAATTGTTGAATCAGGAGCCATGGGGTTCGAACGCATCCATAACAGCATTTGTCTGGCACCAACAACAGCTGCATCCAGAAATCGTTGTTCCTGAGTTTCCTCATAAAGTTCAAGCAGGCCATACCAGTCGTTTGAATATTCAGTAACAAAATACCCGGCACTTTTTACAAAATCCTTCGGGTAGCTTTCTGTGGTTCCTTTAATATAGATATCTGTCAGTTCAATTGCCTTTTTTAAATCAGCAGGATTCCGGGACATTCGGTATTTAGCCAAATAATCCTGCCAAGAGTCTCCTCCTGTTTCTGTTACAAGATTTAGTTTTCTTGTAGTTCCAAAAACCCGTTCTGTTTCTTTACTGAAAGCAGCACTCGAACCTTTTGTCATTTGATGTAAAGAAACCAGTTCAGCGATTTCCATACATGGACCTTTTAAAAAATGGGAAGGATTTTGTCCCTTAATTTCATCGTTTACAGCATATAAATATTTTTCTCTTGACATCATATATTCAATCATGGGCAAAGCACGTCTTCGGTATATTTCAGGGTTACCTGTCGTTAATGCAATACTGAGAGGATGAAGTGCAGAAACATTTTTAACTGTACCAGGTACATCAAACCTGTAATCAGAGGCTTTCAAGTCTTCTACCCAACCGGAATAATTATCGTCCATGGCAAAATCAATCATGTTTTCAAGAGTTTGATTTAATGTAACAGTAGCATTTTGCCTTTCAGTTTTAAGTTTAATTACATCTGAATACAAATAATCAATACCGTCCATCCAATCTCCTTTGGATAGAAAATAATGAAAACTGAAATTATATTTTTCGCCTTTTTTCATGAATGATTCTGCCCCACCCAAAATTGGAGCAAACAACATTGGTTTTGCTAAACCTTCATTTGTCCTTAGGGAAAATCCAAAACGTGAATTATTGAAAGTAGCAAACCGGAACGGAATTTCATTTGATGAAGGAGCGAGCCCTTCTGTAATATTATTATAATTAGTGAAAACAGCAGCAGTAGTCGCAAATTCTTCAGGTGAAATGACTGCTTCTGCAGGAAATCTCTTCCATGACCACACTAATGGTTGATAAAGAAAGTCCAGTTTCTCCGGTTCAATATCTTGTATTCCAGTGAAACATAAAGAATACCAACCATCCTTTTCCGAAGTAAATCCGAATGAAAACTGAGGAGGAGCAGAGCCTTCAGGTAAATTAATTATCAGGTTTACCTTAAATTCTTTTTTATAGCTACACTGTATTATAACCTTTTCTGAAGTGCTAGAAATAATTTTATCAGCATTTAGAATATATTCATTACCCAGTTCCCAAATGTTTGTTACCTGCTCTTCTTTTTCATTTTTCCAGGCAACCACCAATGAATTTACATCACTGGTATGCCCGGGATGATAATCCTGATTACCTGAAGAATAAAACAATACAAGTTCAGGAGTTAAGTATCTTGTCGTTTCTTGTCCGTTAATGAGTCCTACTGAAATTAAAGCTCCTTTTTCAAACTTTTCAGGAATTGATATTTTGTACAATTCATTTTGCAAATGAATAGTTTCCTGAGACAAGCCAACCTTAATGCCTATGGCTATAATAAATAAAACAATAAATATTTTTTTCATTTTGATTTTTTTTATAAACAGTAAATTTGAAATATCGATGTGGAAACAAATTCTGAAGGGTGCTCAAGTGTTATATTAAGCTGTTTGGTTACTATTGGCTTATCAAGCTTAATCCGGTTTATTGCCTGATAATTACCTGATTTTTCATATATAGTCTCACCTGATTCGGTTGAGATTGAATACCTACGCACACAAAATGGCATAACCGATTCGGGATGCCCTAAATGTGATGATTCCATCGGATGGTCGGAGTCAGTGTCAAAAAACATTATTATTGAATTTACAGTAACCGGGGTATCCCAATTCATTGTAAGTTTAGGATTCTTATCATTCCAGCCTGCAACCCATGCATTTGTACTTATATATGGTCTTGGAAAGCCATTTTTGACATTATTTGCAGAGAAACAATTAATCGGAGGTGTTATATTCATTGCCATATTAAGCCCTTCAGGACGTCTTTCGGGTATCCAGAATTCAAAAGCCTCAAAACCTGAATTTTCAGGAGGAATTTGTTTACCGTAGTTATTAACTGCGGGATTTGTTTTATTAAATACCGACAAAATCCCTGTAATTCGCTTATTACTGCGTTTTATTTTAACCTCTTTATTAGCCCTTATTATAAAAAAACCGTATTGGTCTGATTTAAGAGTATTTTGAAATGAAATTTTAACTTGCTGAATACCTTTATTTAATTTGATGAATTGTTTTTCAATCAAGACATCAGGTGTATAGTTTTGAATTTTTGAGCTCGTTTGAAGTTCAACTCCTAAGGTTGTTTCTGATTCTGAATCGACAGATATCTCAAAAGAGTACTTAATATCTTTTTCTAAAGGTAACAGTTGCCCCATGCCATTTCCTAACCGATACCAATCCCCATCGAAAGGTAATTGTTCCAGCATCAACTCACTTGAGGCACTAATATGTGCTTTCTGTAGCAGATTTGAAGTATCCGGAATAGGAATTCCAGGGATGCTTTGACCTGTAATACTCAATTCATCCTGTAATTTTTTCACATTTACTTTGTCTGAAAAATCTCGCGGTGTCATTTGATTATTCACACATAAAGCAGCAGCCGTACCAATAGCCTGCCCTCCATGGGCCGCTGTTGCCATTACCCGGGTTGAGCCAAATGCAACATGAGAAGCACTAATTAAACGGCCGGCAATAAATAGATTTTCAATGTCTTTGCTTATTAAGCATCGGTAAGGAATTTCATATATTCCTTTTGAATGGTATTGGTTACATGCTGGGAGTTCAGAATACACACCATCTGCAGGGTGTAAGTCAATAGCCCACCCGCCAAAGGCAACTGCATCGTAAAAATGTTTTTGCTCAACAATGTCTTGTTGTTTTAGCATGTAGTGCCCTTCAAACCTGCGGCTTTCCCGTTTTCCCGGAATAAGACCAACCCACTCCAAAGTCAGGTTTTCAGAATTGGGGAAGTTCCCTGAATTTTTGATATAATCAAATACTCCATAAACGACACTCCACAATTCCCACTTAATCTCTTCTGTTTCATGAATTGTATCTTTTCTCCCTCCATATTCAAACCACCAAAAACTCAGTCCATTCTGGCCAGATTTAATATTATTAAACTTTGGTATTTTTTTAATATCCTTTAATGCAAATGAAGGGGCCACAAAATTCACCGGCTTCCCTGTATCCTTTGTATAAAAGTAAATGGTGTGCCCCAGTAGCTCTCCGTATTCATCACCAGGAGTAAAAAGTTCACCAAATTCATCGGCACCTTCTGCCCCCATACGGAACGACGCACCAGCCTTATATCCAACAATTCCATCACCGGAAGCATCGCAAAAGAGAGGGGCTTTCAGTACATATTCTGTTGAATTCTGACTGCAAAATGCCTTTATTTCAGAAATACTTTTTTTATCCTTTTTATCCAAATCGAAAACAGCAGTGTTTAGTAACAGGGTGATATTAGGTTCATTAATTACTTTTTCTAATAGTATGGTATCGAAAATTACGGCATTCCCTTCTTTGTTCCGGTATGTGTTTTCAACAAGAATTTCGTCGATAACCCCACCTTCACGGGCCCAGCGGTTGTTGTTGCCCATGTGCGATGTAGCTCCCAGTATCCATAGCCTGACTTCGCTGGAACTATTGCCCCCTAAAACAGGGCGATCCTGTACCAATACTACTTTTATCCCTTTTCTTGCTGCTGTTATTGCTGCGCAAACTCCCGATGTTCCCCCTCCAACAACAATAAAATCAGCGACTAAATCAATGCTTTTATTGTCTCGCTTGTTATGTTCTTTTTTGTATTTTATCATGTAAACTTTTTTGAGTTGTTTTATAATATATAAGCCCTCCAATCAGCAACAGAATCGAAGACACACTTAATACCTCAACCTGGCCGGTTTTAGTCAACAAACCAAGAACTGCCATAATTAATCCTGTTGCAAAAATTCCAAGTCCAATCATCTGTTTACCCCTGTTGTTCCCGTTATTATCTTCTTTTACTTCTTGTCCTTTACTATTTGCCTGTTGGATTATTATTTCTTCCTGATAGGCCTGAAATCTTTCATAATCTGTTTTACTATTTTTTCGCAGGCGTAACCATATTTCAAAAACGGTAATTACCAGAAACGGAACTGCAACACCCACTACCATTTCTGAAGCCCTGGATAACAAAAACCCAGAAATAAGAGGAACTAAAAATTTTAAGGATAATGTAATAACAAATGAAATGATAGTAGCTCCAAGCGTTGTAGAACCATTCTGCCGTTTAGAAAACAATGACCAAATGATTGGCATGTACATCGGGCCACCTGTTAACGCAGCAATGCTCAATACAACTTCTTTTGCTCCTCCCATTAATGGTATAAAGAGTGCCAGGATAATCATTACCAGTCCAAAAAATACGTTCGACAGTTTAGCAACTATCATTAACTTCTTTTCAGAACTATTTGGATAAAGGTGTTTAAAGAGGTCGTTTGTAATAACACCGGCCGAAATATTTAAGACTCCTTGTAATGAACTGTTAGAAGCAAGAATCAGGCTAATAAGAATTAATCCCAACATTCCTGCGGGAAGGACATCTTTGCACATCATCAAATAGGCGCCCTCGTCCTGCAACCCGATTAATTCAGGATTAATTGAACGATAAATCATAGGTGGCAACATCCATATCACCGGAAAAATCAGGTAAAGAATCCCAAATAAATATCCAACCTTTTTGGCATCCCGAGGTTTTGAAACGCTCGTAAAACGTTGCACAAACCCCCACTGTCCGCTTAAATAGAAAAAATTATATAAGCCAAACCCTATTAAAAAAGACCATGTATATTCATGGTTGCTTAAGTTTAAAAAGCCCTGTTCCGGTATTGAATTTATAAATTCTGTTACTCCTCCTACTCTTTCGAATGATAAAGGGACAACAATAATTGCAGCTGCGGAAAGAATGACAAACTGAAGAACATCGGTAACCACAACAGCCCACAACCCTCCAAATGTTGTATAAGCTATAACCATTATCCCCAGTGCCAGAATGCAAACAGATAAAGGGATACCAGCTGAAACTTCCAATATACGTGCTACTGAATAAAGGTAAACCCCGGTCATAAATACCATTATAGCCAGGTATAAATAAGAATAGGTCTTTTGGATATTATCACCAAGCCTGTTGGAAATAAATTCTGCAGCTGTCAGCGATTTGGTTTTATGCCATCTTGGGGCAATAAACATGCCCACGAGAAAACCGGCAACAGACATTGTCCACTGAATTGTTATAGAAACCCACCCCGAAGAATAAGCGATAGCCCCCCATACAACAAACGTTCCGGCAGAGACAAAACCCATGAAAAGAGATAGTGAATTTATCCACCATGGTACAGCACCACCGGCAGCAAAAAACGATTTCATATCTTTCCCTGAGGTTTTAGAGAAGGAAAGGCCAATTGCCAATATTAGAAATGCAAAGACCGTGATGGTCACATAATCAGTGATTGTCATAAAAACAGGATTAAAAAAAGGGAAATCAATAACTCAGTTTTTGATTTCCCTTTTAATGAAGTATTTCTTAATGTACTTTATCTATTCTTGATTCACTTTCAATAATGTGTAGAGTGAATAGAAATATTATCATTAATATCCGGGATTCTGCTCTAATGTTTCGCCAAGACCCGCATAAGTATCAATTTCCTGCTGTGGGATTGGGCATAAGTAATCCCTGCCAGGATTGAACTGCCTGTTTTGAGCATTTGGGAAACGGGCATCAGTATTTAAATCATATTGACTTTCAATTCCTGCATAAGATACAAAACCGTCATCATCAATCTGTGGTACACCAGTTGCAGTTGAAGTATCCAAAATCCGTCCATAGATAACTACAGGCATTACTTTTTCTGCAATCCTCCACCTCCTGATATCGAATAAACGGAATCCTTCGTTTGCCAGTTCAACTTTTCTTTCCCGTCTGATTACTTTTCGTAACTCTGCCTGGTCGGTTGTTATGATTGCCGGATAATTACCGGTATCAGAAACATCAACACCATAAGCGCGTGAACGTATCCGATTAATTGCATTTAAAACCGTGGGATCAATATCTCCGGACTCTATTTTTGCTTCAGCATAAATTAACAATACTTCAGTATATCTCATTAAAGTAAAATTCAAATAACTATAGCCATCAACCATCGTTTGTGATTCCTCGTCGGTATATTTTTTCCATAAATATCCGCAAAATGCCCCGGGCCATGAAGCATTACGGCAATCCTTGTTGGCCCCTACCTCTTCTCCAGCTGCATTTCTGAAAGTTAAGCTATCAGGGTGTCCATCAAAAATTATTCCAGCCCACACGCTTTGAGGTGTTACAACAGAAGCCTTTAACCGGGGATCCCTATTTTCAAAAGGATTTTTAGGATCGTAAATACCGGATTCATCAATTGGTTCTCCATCAATTGCTTCGTATGAATCAATCATAGATTGTGTGGGAACATAAGTACTGTATCCTCCCAGGTTTCTTGATCCTTGTGCTGTAGGCCAACGGCTTCTTAAGAACTCTTCTTTATATGGCATAATCAACATAATCTCCGAAGAATTTTGCCCTGCCTGAGCAAATAGCTCGCCGTAATCGGGATGCAGGGCAAGGCCAGATGCAGATTCCATGTCCATAACAGCCCCGGCAGAGCTGGCAGCTTCACTATACTTTTTATTATATAAGGCTATTCTTGCACGCAGGGTCAACGCTACAGCTTTTGTAATCTTTCCTTTTTCACTGTCAGGTCGGGTAAGAGGAAGTAATTCTGATGCAAGTTGAAGATCTTCCAATAAGGAAGTTACAATCGTTTCTTTTGGGGTACGCAATATTACCCCATCTTTAGGATCATTGATTACCTTATCTATATAAGGAACATCTCCAAATAACTCAGTAAGGTACATATAATTAATAGCCCTTACTACCAATGCCTGGGCCTTTATATCATCATATTTCTCTTCATCAACAACTTCTTTTGCCCTTACCATATTTTCAAGAAGGGAGTTTGCTCGTGCGATCCCCCTGTAATAATGACTATATGACCATTGAAATCCTGCTGACATTGAACTGTGTATGCCAGCTCCTAACTCTTGATAACTTCCGGCTCCGTCTCCCCTAACTATTCCAATATCGGTTGCGGAATTATCCATTAAGGTTTGTATAGATGTAGTATACCACGAAGTTAATATCAAGGTATTATATACCCCTGTTAAAGCTAAATCCAATTCTGCTTCGTTTGTATAAAAAGTAGCGTCAACAGGGCTGGTTAATGATTCAAGGTTTAGTATTTTATCTTCACATGCACTAAATCCTATAGATATTAGCAAAAGCATGATTAATTTATATTTTTTCATATCGCTATTTAATTAATGATCAATTAAAATTTCACATTTACTCCCATTATAAAAGCAGAGGTAATCGGATAGATTGCTCCATGACTACCATTAGGTACTATTGGGTCAAATCCATCTGGCATGTTGTCGAATGTGAACAGATTTTGTCCTGATACATATAATCTTATATTATCGACTTTTATTTTTCCTACAAGTGATTCCGGAAAAGTATATCCTAAAGTTATATTCCTAATCCGCAGATAGGAAGCATCGAATACCCACGTACTACTGTTCTGGATATCATTGCTGCCAAAACTTGTAGGCTCAAGAATTGGGAACCGGGCATCTTTGTTTTGCTCAGACCAGGATTCGTTTGCCTGCCATTCCTGGATTTTCCCGGCATTATAAAGAGGCCAAACCATATCGCCACCAAGTATAACATCTCTTTTCCCTACTCCTTGTACGGATACAGAAAAATCAAAGCCTTTATAAGCTGCATTCAAATCAATTCCATATGTCATCCTTGGAAATGGATTCCCTAATACTACACGGTCATCAGCATTTATCATTCCATCAGCCTGATCTGCAATACCATCACCGTCAGTATCAACAGTTAACTGATCTTTATATTGAAGATTTCCCGGTATTAGGGTTCCAACCTGTGCAGGTGCATTATCAATGGAAGTCTGATCCTGGAAAACCCCAACTGTTTCATAAGCATAGATCATATTTATAGGGCTTCCAACTTCAATAATTGATGAACCGCTAATTATTGGACCAATCCCTGCAAGATTAGTTACTTCGTTCTTCACATCTGAGAATATAAACCTTGCTCCGTAAGAAAAATCACCAATTGCATCCCGCCATCCCAGAGACAAATCAATTCCACGGTTTTCGACATTACCCGCATTTTGCATTGACGGTGTTAAGCCCACACTCAGTGGTATTGGTAACCTTAATAAAATATCTTTCGTTTTACGAATATAGTATTCAGCTGTTAACGAAAGCCTTGAATCTAATAATCCTGCATCAATACCAAAGTTTGTTGCTTCGGTGGTTTCCCATTTAATACCGGAATTTGCCAAAACATTCTGGGCTGCACCTGTTGCAACTTCATTGTTGAAGATAAAATTGTTTGCCCCTATTGCTATGGTCGAGGCATACGGGAAATCACTTCCTATCTGTTGGTTACCCAGCTGTCCCCAGGAAGCACGTAGTTTTAAATTAGTAAAGACTCCAAGGTTTTTAATAAAATCTTCCTCAGATAATCTCCAGCCTGCAGAAAAAGAAGGGAAATAGGCAATACGGTTGTTTTCTGCAAATCTCGAGGAAGCATCACGCCTTATGTTGGCTTCTAACAAATATTTATCTTTAAATGAGTAGTTGAAACGGGCGAAGTACGACATTAACCCCCAATGAGTTGCACTACCATAATTACCATCATTTTCTTCAGAACCTGCATTTAAATACTGATAATCCTGAAGCACAAAATCAGTTCGTGATGCACCAAAATTTTCAGACTGGTATTTAATAAATTCATACCCCAATAAAGCAGATATATTATGTTCTTTTATCCTTTTTGAATAATTCAAAACTGCATTAAAATTATCAGTAAATGATCTGTTGTTCCATTGAGACAACTTGTTAGGAAAATTAACTGCCCGCTTTGATTTTGCTTCCCAATCTATAATTGTATGAAAGGTTCTTGAAAAGCTTTTTCCAAACCCGTTATAATATTCAGGAGAGTAGGTTACTGACAGTTTTAAATCAGGTAAAAGCCTATAATTCGCTTTTATTTTTCCCCTGAAATATTCTTGATAATTGTTTCTCAAACCACCATCAGTCACTTCAGCAATTGGATTCCGGCCTGCCCAGCCATCACCCCATGAGCCATCGGAATGTACTGAATTATATATTGGTGGAATTCTGAAAGCCTGTTGGGTAATCAATCCTAAACCAGTAGTAGGAGAATTAGTTACCGATTTATTATAATTAATATCAAACTCAATATCAAACTTATCGGATATTTTAAAATCTGTGTTAAATAATCCAGTGTATTTATCATAATCGTAATTTGCTATATTTCCTGTTTGGTCGGTGTAAGAAATTGAAGCAAAAACTTTGATCTTGTCAGTTCCACCATTAACAGCTAAATTATGGTATTGCTGAAATCCATTTTCTGTAAACAGTTCATTAACCCAGTCTGTGTCAGGATAAAGATCAGGATTTGTTTTCATATTGGCAGAATAATTATCTATAACAGATTGATCTTCTCCCGAATATTTTAAGAAATCAAGAGCTCCAAGATATTTAGGATAATCAGTTATATTTTGAACTCCGAAATAGTTTTTATAATTGACTTTTAACTCACCACTTTTTGCCCTTTTAGTAGTCACCAAAATTACTCCATTGGAGGCTCTTGAACCATAAATTGAAGCAGATGACGCATCTTTTAATATCGAAATTGATTCAATATCATTTGCATCAACCCTGTTTATGTCTGTCTCAACACCATCAACCAGAACAAGCGGATTGTTCGATGCCCCGATTGAACCAATCCCCCTTATCCTCAAAGTAGCACCGTCATTTCCCGGTTGTCCGCTACTTTGTATTGCCGTTAATCCTGGAGCTAAACCTACCAAAGCTTGAGATGTTTGTACTGCTGGTTGTCTTGCTAATTTTTCCCCTTCAATTGTCTCAACTGATCCTGTTAAGTTCACTTTCTTCTGCGTTCCATATCCAATAGCAACCACTTCTTCAAGTCCAATTGCATCCCGTTCCATTGTTATATTGATCTCTGTCTGGTTGCCAACCTGGACTTCCTGAGTAAGCATTCCGATAAACGAGAATACCAGTGTTACATCAGGATCATCAACTGTT
>JBDLIU010000154.1:0-10647 GCA_039714715.1 Bacteroidota bacterium | reverse complement strand
CCTCTTGCTGCGGGGTCCATCGAATTCGCATAGAAATATATTCTGCCAGGTAGAAAGGCCCATTTTACCATTTATTATTGGGATGGTTTCAGAAGGGCCTACCAATCCGGCTTTTAAATGAGCATCTCCGTTTCCATCCTGCTGGTCATGTTCCCATACTCCTTTAGGAATAAGTTTCTTAAGCAGGGTTATAACATCATTTTGCACCGACTGGTCCCAGTTTTCCTGTATCATAATTGCTGCCGTGGCACCCCGAACATATACATTTATCATTCCGGTCTGAATACCACTTTCACTTACAAAGGCTTCTACCTGACTGGTAATGTCATAGAGGCCGTTGTGGTCTGAGGTGCTGATTTGAATAGTGCTTTGCATATCATATTTCATTAGAAATTTTAATTTCTTCCTGATAACAAATGAAAACAATCCATATTATCAATAAGCAAAATAAAATTCTCGTAATACATTCCCTGGTTTACATTAAAGTTTCTCAGTAAGTATTGCCACCATGGTTTTAATACCATCACGGTAATTCCCAAGTCTAAGGTTCTCATTGGGGCTATGCTGATTATTATCCCTGTTTACAGTAGGTACAGCCACTGCCGGTATCCCAAGCGTATTTACAAAAGGAGAAATCGGAATAGAGCCACCCATGGTTCGTATCATTACAGGATCTTCACCAAAAGCTCTATTCATGGCTTTTCTTAACCATTGTCCTACTTCAGTATTAAAATCTGTCCGGAAAGATTGGTAAGAAACCGAAGAAGTAATCATAGCCACCTTTTCATGCTTCATTCTTTCTTCTTTAGTGGGCGCATGATCAGTAACATAAAATCCTTGCTGTTCAATGTGATTCTTGATCAGGTTAATCAATCGCTCAGGATCGGATTCCAGAACCAGTCTTACATCAATTTCGGCTTTCGCCCAGGCAGGTACAATGGTTCTAGCTTCTTCATTGATCCAACCTGATTGCATACCGCGGATGTTTAACGAAGGAAATTGAAGCGCCTCTTGATAGTAGCTTCCTACTTTATCAAAACTGCCAATCTGAAGGTATTCTTTTATTCTTTTTTCATCATCCGGGACAGCCCTTAATAGTTTTTCTGTTTCAGCATCTATTTCAATTCCATCATAAAATCCCGGGATGGTAACTCGACCATCTTCATCTTTCATGGAGGCAAGCAGTTGTGCTAATCTTAGTGCAGGGTTGGGAGCATAATTTCCATAGTGGCCACTGTGCTGTGGACGAACAGGCCCATAGGTGGTGATGCCAATTTCGGCAATTCCCCTCGCACCAAAAGCTAATGTTGGTTTGTTGCTCAGATGCCTTGGGCCATCGAAAATGATGAGCATATCAGACTTTAAAAGCTCCATATTCTCTTTTACTGCTCCCGGTAACCTGGGAGAGCCTATTTCTTCTTCAAAATCCATAATCACTTTAAGATTATAGTTGGGCATAAATCCTTCAGCAGCGGTAATATCCAACCCCATCAGAAACATCATAACAGGACCCTTGGCATCAGAAGCGGCACGAGCAAAGATGCGCCACTCATCTTCATAATTCGCGATATTATCCCAGGGAATTTCTGCCCAGCGTCCATCTTCATTTTGCTTTTTTAATGCAGGGATAAAAGGGTGTTCCTGATCCCATTGGCTGGTATCAACGGGTTGTCCATCAAGTTGAAGATAGACCAGTAGTGTCTTTTTAGCTTTTTTATGTTTCCGTTCAGCCAGCAAAAGAGGTACTGTGCTGGTTTCAATACGGGTAGTAGCAAATCCTCTTGATTTAAATTCACGTTCACACCATTGTACATTCTTTTCTATGTCTGCATGGTTGTCGGCCACATTCGGAATGCTCAGAAAGCTTTGGAGCATCGGGAATGATAGTTTGGCATACTCTGCTGCCAGTTTATCCATGCGCTCCTGATTGAATTTCTGAGCTGTAACAATTATAGGGAAGCTGATCAGTACTACTAAATACAAGAGGCGTTTCATGTTTTTTTTTAACTAAAGATAAGCAGGAATTTGGAGTAGGGCACTAAAAATTATTTGATCGTAATTATAACGGGTTGACTTTCTTTTCGATATCTATCAACTGCGGTAAGCGCTACTACATCATGTTCGGTATTTATTAGTTTTCGTTTAATAACCAATGAATTACCTGCTGTAACGGCTACTATATTTTTGGGATCATCAATATTTTCTGATTGATAGATAATATAGTAACGTGGTTTTTTTGCATCATCAGAATCCCAGGCCATTTCAATTTTTCGTTTCTTTACAACAAACTCTGTCACATTGAGGTCAGGTGTAAAGGTTTTGTCCATATCATGATGCGATACCGGGGGGAGTGCCGCGTGTGCATAGAATTTATTCTTGAGTATATCATTAACGCCCAGAGGATTTTCAAGGAATGTTGTGGATTTAAAATAAGCACTTCCCAGCAGGTTGGGAATACTATCGTTAAAGTAGAGCTGTCGTTCTATTTCGTTGCCGATTGTCCATGGTTCTCCTCTTTCAGGATTTCCTAACCTGAAGGGCCCCTGCCCAATGTAAAAGTTTACACCATAATTATGATCGTTCCACCACCGGGTAACAACCCTGTAATCCATAATGTCTCTGCCAAGGTACTGGTAGCATTGTGGTAAGATGTAGTCGAGCCACCCATTTTTCATCCATGCGATAGCATCTCCATATAGATCATCGTAATTTGTTTGGATAGTGTGTGTATCACTTCCCTCGGGGTCTTTCGATTTGTTTCTCCAGACACCAAACGGGCTTATACCGAAGTGAACCCATGGTTTGATAACATTAATGGTATCATATAATTCCTGAACTAGAAGATTAATATTATCTCTACGCCAATCATCTTTATTTTCAATTGTAAATCCACGAGGATTTTGTGAAAAAGAAAGTGTATCAGGAAATTCGAGTCCTTCAATTCTATAGGGGTAGTAGTAATCATCAAAATGTACTGCGTCTATATCGTACCGTGTTACCACATCGGCAATTACTTTTTCAACGAACTTTCTTGCCGGTTCCATTCCGGGATCAAAATAAATGCCCTTTCCGTACTCAACAAACCACTCAGGGTGTTTATTGTATGCATGATCTGGTGACAGTTCAGCTTCATCTCCATTTCTTGCTGCTCTGTATGGGTTAAACCATGCATGAAATTCCATGGCTCTATTGTGTGTTTCATTAATCATAAATTCCAGGGGATCAAAAGAGCCTTTTGGGGGCACCCCTTGTTTGCCAGTTAAGAATTCAGACCAGGGTTCAAATTCCGAGGGATAAAAAGAATCAGCAATAGGACGTATCTGCACAATTACTACATTCATCCCTAATGCCTGTAGAGTTTCTATTTGCTTTATGAACTCTTTTTTTTGCTTACGAACACTTAGGCCGGGTTTAGAGGGCCAATCAAGATTACGAACCGTAGCCATCCAGGCAGCGCGAAATTGTCTTTTGTGAGGTGTAATCGTTCCCCCGGATTGGGCAATGACTTCTATTTGTAGGACAAACCCCAGAATGAAAATTAACAAACCTTTCATATCATTTTCTTTTTATGTCTTTCCACCAAATATCGCCTCCACCAGCTGTAATGGGTAAGAGAAGTGTAGGTAATGAATTTGTTAATGGATTTAAAACCTAATAACCAGTGGAGCAACTCATAGCCTAAAAACATCAGGACAAATCCTACAGGAATCATGATTGCATAAAAAATCAAATCAAAATATTGCTGATAAAAATCCCCGGGAATATAACCAAACCTATACAACTCTTTCATTATCCAGTACGGTAAAAGAGAAAATGCCAGCCACCAAAGGGGGAATAAATAGGCGTGGGCCGTTTCTATTGCCCTGTGCGGACAAACATTCATACAGTGCATACAACTTTCACATTTGAACGTCCAGAACGGGCGGCCGTCCTTTTCAAGGATTGCATTTACGGGACATTCTTCAATGCACAGATTACAATTGTTACATGCAGAGCTGGCGAAGAATGATTTAGCCAGGGCAAACCGGCCAAACCAGTAGTAACCAAGAGAAATTGGAGAAACCAAAAGGTCTATTGGCAACCATAAAAACCCATTCAACACCCTTTTTCCCTGAAGGATACGATTTGTAAAATTCTTTAGCGTTTGCGTACAATGCTTGTGAATGGAGCTGGCCACTTTATTCCTGACTCCCGGGTGCAAAGAAATCCAGTTGGACGGCATATCCAACGGTCTAAATCCAATTACCCGATACCCTTTAAATACCAGGATTAATGCTGTAATCCAAAGTGCCAAACCCCCAATACCTGGTATATGTAGTTTCGATAGTTTAAGCCCGGCACGTGTGTTCAGTAAAAACACATCAGAGTTTCCTTTCGGAAAGTTCCAGAGAAACTTAAGAACTATAGGAGAAGCATTGAAACCATGTGTAGGGAAACAGAAGCCCAGCAAAGTTTCTTTACCAGGCGAAGTAATTTTTTCATTATGTTCTGCAAGATTAAATACAAGGCTATTTACCTCCTTTTCCCTGGCATTCCCGGCAATGGATTCAGCAGCAAAGCGGGCATTTCCGGTACCGGAGAAGTACCAGACAATTAATTTTTGATATTTGATTTCTGCAAGGTTCATAACGCTTGCTTGTATGTTCTATAAATTTACTAATAATTAGAGATAATGGTTTTTAAGAATTTAGTCTTTGTTTGATAAACGCCAGCGTTGCAGTTTCTTCTTTTGATAATCTTTTGGTTTTACTCGCTTTATTAACGCTGTTCCATTCCTTTCTAAAGCGTCCATCTTCCCATGCAGAAATCACACAAGGATGAATATAAGAAGACCTGCAGACTGCCGGTGTATTGCCTAAATCTGAAGATACGGTTTTTATCACTTGGGTAAGGATTTTTTTCCTGGCCGTGGCCGTATCAGGATCGATTTGTTCTGCCAGGCGCGATGCACATTTCCAGGTAGCAGCCCATGTACGGAAATCTTTGGCTGTTACTTTCTGATTAGCAGGTGTAGAGGCATCGAGGTATTCATTAATATGGTTTGACTTGATATCAAAATCTCTACCATTAGCATCTTCATACCTGAATAAATCCTGGGATTTAGATCTTCCTCCTACCTCTGCAGAAGCTTCAATCAATAAGGCCAGATCGTCTTCCCAAATCCTTCTTCGCCATTCTTTCCCTGATTTTCCTGTGAATTCGAA
Organism: Bacteroidota bacterium; assembly: GCA_039714715.1. GTDB lineage: Bacteria > Bacteroidota > Bacteroidia > Cytophagales > Cyclobacteriaceae > S012-113. The sequence goes on along the minus strand of JBDLIU010000154.1, from coordinate 5,443 downwards.
AATGGCATCCAGTTTTCCTTCGGCAGAGGCAGATCGGTCGATAGTGATGTGACCTTCTTTTAGAGTTGTTAACCCGTATGACTTATTTTTCCTGGCATATTCATCATTACCTACACGAATATGGTAGATATCCATAAGTTTAATTACCAAGGCTACAACCTTGTCTTTGGGCATTCCCTTTAACATCATATCGCCATCTACCTTTCTTCTGATAACGGGTAAAATGCTGGCAAAGGGGATCATTTTGTCAAATTTTGCTATCGCGCGAGCTTTAGTCCAGTCTTCATGATAACGATATTGAAGTCGCCCTTTTGCGTCCCTGCCTGTAGCCTGCAGGGGGCTTTCTGGATCTTCAGAAATCCAAACATTCTCCCATGCAGGAGGGAGAACAAGCTTATTACATCGATCGATTACGAGGTTTTCTGTAATAGCTTTACCCTGATGATCAAAGTATATCCAACTAAGAACTTTTTTACCTTTTCTAATTTTTGTGCCCTTTTTACGGGATATTCCTTTTTTCTCCATAGCGCCTGCTTTCACCTTAACAGATCAACAAATTACTAATTTTTAAGATAAGAAAGATATTGCTGGGCTATTCTTTTGAGCAAACCAATATACCTAACGGTGGGGAAATTAACGGGTTAGGCTTATATTAGTAATTGATTTTAAGGGGATTTCAACAATTCAGAAAACGGAAAAGTGTAGAATTAGTGGTTACTTTTCGCGCTATACACTAATAATATTATGAAGGATTGATTGCAGGTCCTGAGATTTTTATAAAAAGCAGGTTAGCTTTAAACCTTAAAAACCAAAACAGTGAAGAAATTAATAACAGCAGCCCTAATAGTGTTAATCCCCATAATAGGATCGGCACAGAACGTTTTCCTTATCGAGGATATGATTACCACAAAAGATCAATCGGTTAATGCCCTGGTTTTTAATATTAAGGGGGAGTTTGATGATGCAGTTGATCATTATAAGGATTATATGAAAGAAAGGTATGAGTATAAAGTTGACAAGGAAAATAAAACTACTTATATAATTGAAGAAGTTGATCTGCCCCATATCAGTATGAGGCGAGGGGATATGAAGACTTATCTTGTTTATACCGACTCGATGAATGTGATGGGCTTTTCGTTTCTATTAGGATATGATGTGTTCTTATCAAGTGAAGAACAACCTGAAGAAATGGAGCAGTTCAAAAAACTTGTCGTTGACTTCATGGATTATCATTATAATGAGTCGTATGGTAAAATGATAGATGATAACAACAAAGCATTGGATAAGGTTAAAAAGGATCTTACTCAAAATGAAAATAAGATCGGCTCATTAAAGAAGAAGGTTGTAACACTTGCCAAGAAAAAAGACAAAGAAAAAGATCCAACAAAAAAAGTGGGATTTGATGCCGATAAGCAACTTACTGAGAATGAAATAAAAATGCTGGAGGAGCAAGTGACAAAACAGCGTAAGGATATCATTAATATGGAGAAAGAAATCTTTACACTAAAAACTGAGCTAAACAAAGTTCACCAGGAGATAGTTGATTTGTAGTAGAGGTTTTCGTCTTTTTCAGCTTGTAGTTTAATCCTTATTAAAGAATTCCTTTTTAAATGCCTCATGTTTCTCTTTGGCCATGGCAAGGATTGCCTGATATTCTTTATCTTCTCTTAATGAGTCAAACAGGTGATTGTCTTTCATAAAGGGATAATTAAAATAACCATTGTTTATCGCTTTTTTCAGGCTACGGAGAGCCCCATCCTTTTCCCCTAGTTGAGAATAAAAAGCAGCATTATAAAAACTGCTCTCTGCGTCAATAACGTTTCCTTCTGAATCAAGATTAGCTTGTTCAAATTTTTTCACCCATAGCACTCCTTCTTCAGGATTACCTTGAATAACGGCAAGAAAAATCTGACTATTATAAATCCATGTACCCCCAGAACCCGCTTCAATTATTTTTGTCGATAACTCAATTGTCTTATCATATTCCTGATTATAATAATGTATAATTGATTGCCAACCCATTTCCCAAACGGTTCCTTTGTCAAGAGCAAATGCTTGAAATGCTTTTTCATTTTCACCAGCATTAAAGTAAGTAACTCCCAGTGAACGAAATCTGGGATTACCAGGGTCCAAAGTCAGGGCGATTTCCATTTCCTTTATTGATTCATCGAGAATTCCTGTATACCGATAGAGGTATCCAAGAAAGAAATGCGCATTAGCATCATTAGGATTAAGGGAAAGTGCTTTTCTTATATATGTTACCGCCTCAGTAGTACGTCCTGTTTCTGCATAGCGAGCCCCTAACCCTGTCAGAGCAGCAACAAGATTTTCATTAAGGGAAAGTGCTTTTAAATAATAATTTATAGCATTCTGTTCTTGACGTTCTGATTTAGAACCATAGACAAGAAGATCATTTATCCTATTCCCAACCTCAACATAAGCAGGAGCATAGCTCGAATCCAGAGTAATAGAATTTTTAAGCATTTCGATTGCTAAAGTATTCCCTTCAGTTGTTCGAGGGTACGAGAGGCTTCGCAGGTAATATTCATATGCCAGCGGATTGGCTGATACATCTGATTTGATAATGTCTAACTCTTTTGGAGAGAATTGAACATCCAATCCTTCTACTACCTTTTCTGCCACCATATCCTGCAGTTCAAAAGCATTATTAAAATCAACCTCCAGCTTATCCCGCCAAATACCTATATTGTTGGTTGCATCCACCAGCTCAATATCTAAACGAATAATATTTGCTTCTATAAGATAATTGCCGGTAAGAACATAGTTAACCTTTAGGTCATCCGCCACCGTATATGCATCAACTACTTGTTGATCGTATTTTCGAATGGCACTTGATGGCCTTACTGTAAGGCTCTTGTTATAACCTAAACCACCAATAACCTGATTAGCCATAGCAAAACCAAGATAATCAGTATCCGGATCAGGTTTAGTGTTAGCAAAAGGTAGCACGGCAATGGTTTTTTCTAATGCCTCAACAGGAGTATTCTTAGCGCCAATGTTTGTAAACAGATAATAGGCCAGAATCAGTACAAGCGGGATGAGTACGGCACCTAAAATCATCTTTAGGGAAATCTTCCTTTTGCTCTGTGAAACTGCTATAGGGTCTACATTTTCAATTTCTGATTTGGTTGAATCACCAGCTTCAATCTTTGCATTTCTGAGAACACTACTGCCCATTTCTTTGAGTGCATTGGCAACCTTGTTGATCTGATTTTTATAGCTAGCGGCATTAAGGTTCTCTTCTTTCTTGTCATCGGGGCTTAATGGCCTGTTTACCCCCGGCTCTTTGTATATAAAATCTATTGACCTTAATGGGCCATCCAGTTCCTTTTCCAGAATGGATTGATCTTCGATATCCAGGTCGTGAATTTTAACTGGTAAAACTCTACTGGCTACATTTCCATTGGCAAGCGTTATATTCATGCCCAATTCATCTTCTCTTGCCATTTTAACAAAAGGGAGAAATTCATGCTCCCAGGCAAAGCTTTTAGTATCGCAATAGGTTTGAGATACAATGGGGATAAACACCAGGCACTTTAATTTTTTTTCCAGTGATGCACCTACCTGGTGGGTTTCCAGCAATCCATCATGTGGGTTTTCATCGAAATAGATGGATACGGGGTTCTTTAGGGTTGCCTCCAGCTCATCTTTCAGCGCTTCCACAAAATTACTCACCCAGCCATCGCGCTTATTGTCATTCTGGCGGTAGCTTATAAAGATGTCGTACTCGTAATTGGGTAGAATCGAGGGCATAACGGTTGGTTTAACCGCCTAAAATACTAAATATTATGATAAAGGAGATTTGTTTACTTTTCTGTCACACTAAATATCTCCCTCACATCATTTCTGATCTTTTCGGCCAGTTGGTCTGTGGGCAGGTCATTTACATCATGGCCAAATGGATCTTCGATCTCTTCAGCAATAAGTTCAATGCTAACAAGAATGTAGAATAGGAGCAGCACTATAGGTATTGTAAAGTACATAAATGTAGTAATGAACCCAAAAGGAAGTGTAATTACAAAAATGAAAATAAACTTCTTGATGTACATACTGTATGAATAAGGGATCGGGGTGTTTTTAATTCTTTCACAGGCTCCCTGGATACTGGCATACTGGTGTAGTTCTGTGTCTAAGACAATCAGTTGTTCTCCCGTTATTTTTTTGTCAGCAAAAAGTTGTTGAAGTCGACCATAAATAAGGGTTAGTATGATATTGGGTACACTCTTAGCCTTTTTCATCTGCTCCATGGCATCACCGCCCGGATCTTCAAGGAGCTCGAACTTTACACCATCGCGTAAGTGTTCCTTTAGTGCATTCGGAAAATTGCCTATCATTTCTCTAAAAAACTTACGCGTTTCTTTATCTTCAAGGCTTATGGCTGAACTTAGTTTTTGGGCTAAATTTCGGGTGTCATTCACCATTAATCCCCATTGGGAGCGGCCTTCCCACCAGCGTTCGTAAGCAGAGTTCATTCTAAATACCAGAATAAGTCCTAGCACAATTCCTAAAATTGAATGTACCTGGGTTGTGCTTCGGAATGGCATTTCATAGACATCAATCACTACATAAGAAATAGCAGATGTATAAACAGCCATAAATATTAATGATGGAAGTGTTTTTTTTATAACCGTTCGATTATAGGAGTGGAATATCATTCCAAACCACTTTTTGGGATCATAGCTTTGCATAGTTCAAACCTAAATAAATTTTTGATGCTAAATAAATTCAAGATACATAAAATATTTATTTAGGTTCCCAATGGCCGTTGAAAATCAATTACAACCAGAGGAAACATAGTAAAAAAAGCTCGAAGCTGTAAGCCTGGATCAGATCGAGTAAGAATGATCTCTATAAACCAGGAAGTTAATCTATCGATAAATAGGGTTAGCTGTTAACATTAATCTGATTCTTTGGACCTTAACTCTACTCTTAATTGCTGTACTTTGGGGTCCTTTTCAGGTGTCATCGTGAAATAAACACTCACTATTCCGTTTTCGGCAAGCATTTCAAAGCGACCTCGCAATTGATTATAGGCCTTTATTGGATTAACTTTTTCGATAGCACCTGCTGATGTAAATACTTCCTGTATTTGCTTCATTCGGTGCTCACGTGATTTATCCATATAAAAATTTTCTGCCAGTATTTCTTCTTCCAGGGCCGGATTCCAGTTTTGAATCATATCTGCAACCTGCTCTTGCCTTTTAGCCAGGATGTTGGATACAGGAAGTTCTCTTGGTTCTAAACCCACCTTATCAAAAAGCAGTTGCTCAATCTTACGCAAAGGATAGGGCCCTGTATAGGTAAGATTGCCAAAGGCCATAATGCCAAGGCCATATTCAGGATAAAAAACATAATTACTACCATAGCCGGGCAGTGCCCCTCCATGACCCACCTGACGCAGGCCGTTACAATCTTCAGATCT
>JBDLIU010000153.1:0-10726 GCA_039714715.1 Bacteroidota bacterium | reverse complement strand
TCGCGAAGTTCGGCCAAAGAATTAGTTTCATTGATGGCCATAATCTCATTACGCTTCTTATCATTAGCAGCATGAAGTGAAAGTGCCAGGTTAAATTTTACCTCATCATCTCCCAGTTTCCTTATCATTTTGGCAATACCCGCAGTAGAGACGGTTATCCTTCGTGGTGACATCCCTAAACCTGCTTCGCTGGTAATATACTCAACAGACTGGATCATATTAGCATAGTTAAGCAATGGCTCTCCCATACCCATATAAACGATGTTGGTTAGAGGAGCATTGTAATTTTCTTCTGCCTGCTTACGGATTTGCACCACCTGGTCGTAAATCTCATCAGAATCCAGGTTACGCTCCATTTTTAATTGGCCCGTAGCACAGAATTTACAATTTAGCGAACAACCTACCTGTGATGAAATACAGGCTGTCATGCGCTTTTGAGTTGGAATTAATACACCCTCAACAATGTTATCGTCATGTAATTTAAAAGTGGATTTAATCGTTCTGTCACCACTTACCTGACTGCTGTTCAGTGATATAGCCTTAATCTCAAAATGCTGGTCCAGCAATTCCCGGGTTGTCTTGGAAAGATTGGTCATTTCAGCAAATGATGTGGCCGATTTTTGCCACAACCATTCATAAACCTGGGTGGCCCTGAATGTTTTATCACCCTTGGTAGTAAAAAAATCTTTTAACTCTGCTTTAGATAACTTGCGAATGTCCTGTTTCTTTTCCGGCATAGGGCAAAGGTAGGAATTAGTTGAGTTTATCGATTTACAAAATGTAAATTAAGATATAAGCCTCTGTGTAACTATGTGTCTTCTCTGAGGTTCTTTGCGCAACAGCCCGATTTGTAAAGCTATTGCACAGAGGACCGCTGAGACCCACGGAGGGCCACAGAGAATTATTAATACTCATTCATCAAATCCAACCCTTACAAAAGCACGAGCTTCCGGGAATTCTTTTTCAACCTGCCTTCTAAGTTTTTCGAGGATGACAAGTAATTCCAATGTTTTGTCTTCATTTTCCGGAAAGTACTCTAATAATTTACCCCAGGCAGCTATCGACCTATCCATACCAATTAACGCTACTTTAGCTGAACCATCTGAATCTTTTGGGAATTCATCATCTTCTTCAAAACTATCCAACTTTCCATGTAGCGCCCTGTTTACCTTTATATGAACCTGGTATTGGTACCAACGTACAACCTCCAGCACATCAATTAACTCTTTTATCTCCTTATCTTCAATCCCCAGCTCAAGGTTCTTATTGTATTCATCTTCTTTTGCCTGCAATATTACCTCAGAACTATCATGCCATTGTCTTGCTTTTTGAGTGTACTCCTTTCCTAGTATTGAAAGGGAATGTTTTTCAGTTTTCTCATGAAGTTCCTCATACTCTGTGTTCTCTTCGTCTAAGTCAATACTATCCAGATCAATGCCCCACTTTTCAGCCGACTCTTCTATCAGTTCTCTTGTTATCCTGAACATATCGGATAGATGTTCCCAGAACTTCTCATTCTGCATATCAATCTCCTCATCTCCAATGGATTCCTTTTCTGTGGCATAAAGTGAACATTTATGGGTCATGTGGCACCGTTCACACCATCGGTCACAATAATTGAATATGCCTTGAATAAAATTCGGATTGTCAACAATCTTTTTAAACTCTTCTTTGTCCATTGGAAATTTTATTTAAGATACTGTACTAGCTCACCTGGAATAGCAGCAACTTTCGCTTCAACATAATTGAAACAAACCACTCCGGTTTTCCCAAGTGCAACTAACTTTCTATCCTGGTTCATTAATTTATAAAGCATATCAAAGCTGTTCCGGCTAATATTTTCAACAGCAAGCTCAATAGTCAATATATCACCATGAAATGCTTCGGCCTTAAACTGAATAGCTGCATCAGCCACGATAATCCCCACAGGAGGTACAATATCCTTTTCATTCTTAAATCCAATTGACTTAAACCAACGTAAGCGGGCTTCATGCATCAGGGTAAGAAATTTGTCATTGCCTAAATGGCCTCCGTAGTTGATATCAGCAATAGAAATGGTAACCTCAGTGCTGAAAATAATCTTATCAGGGAATTTGATTTTAACGCGGTTCATGCTGTCAATTTGTCTTGAAATATTACAATTTGAGACAAAAATATGCCAAAAATTCCGAATTTAAGCAACGGTAGCATTTTTGATGATTTAATACCAAATGGGAAAATTATGAATTTCGATAAATATACGATTAAGTCTCAGGAGGTATTGCAGAAGGCAATAGACATTGCGCAAGGTAATGGTCAGCAGGCAATTGAGCCGGGGCATGTTATGCACGCGTTACTTGGCGTAGATGAAAACGTTCTCTCTTTTATCTTCAAAAAGCTTAATGTTAATCAAAACCAGCTAAATACCAGGTTGGATGAAATCCTTAATGGATACCCTAAAGTATCCGGGCAATCACCCTATTTATCAAATGATGCCAATAAGGTTATTCAGCAGGCTGAAAAATCATTAAAAGAATTTGGTGATGAATATATTGCCATTGAACATCTTTTGATTGGATTGCTAGCCGGTAGTGATAAAGTTACCGAACTGATGAAGGATGTAGGATTTGAAAAGAAATCTTTGATTGCAGCCATTCATGAATTACGGGGAGGGAACACGGTGAAAGATCCTAATGCGGAAGGGAAATACCGTTCGCTTGAGCGATATTCAAAGAACTTGAATCAAATGGCGAAGGATGGCAAGATTGACCCTGTTATTGGTAGAGATGACGAAATTCGCAGGGTGCTGCAAATCCTTTCAAGAAGAACAAAGAATAACCCAATACTAATTGGCGAGCCCGGCACCGGTAAAACAGCAATTGTTGAGGGTATGGCGCAGCGTATTGTGGATGGCGATGTTCCGGAGAATATCAAGTCGAAGACACTTATTTCACTGGATATGGGTCTGCTTGTGGCAGGCGCTAAATATAAAGGTGAATTTGAAGAACGACTAAAATCTGTAATCAAAGAGGTAACCGATTCGGATGGAGAGATAATTTTATTTATTGATGAAATACACACACTGATAGGTGCAGGTGGTGGAGAAGGAGCTATGGATGCCGCTAACCTGCTTAAACCGGCACTGGCAAGAGGCGAACTTCATGCCATTGGAGCGACAACCCTTAAAGAGTATCAGAAACATATCGAGAAAGACAAGGCATTGGAGCGCAGGTTTCAGATGGTGATGGTAGATGAGCCTTCAGGTGAAGATGCAATCTCGATTTTACGGGGTATAAAAGATAAATACGAATTGCATCATGGTGTACGAATAAAAGATGATGCTGTAATTTCTGCTGTTGAGCTATCCTCCAGATACATCTCTGACAGGTTTCTGCCAGATAAGGCCATCGACCTGATGGATGAGGCAGCTTCAAAACTTAGGATAGAAATAGATTCCCTCCCGGAAGAACTGGATGAATTGCAGCGTAAGATCATGCAATTTGAAATTGAGCGTGAGGCTATCCGAAGAGAAAAGGATAAAAAGAAGGAAGAAAAACTTAATAAGGTAATTGCCGAGCTTACGGATGAGCGAAATCGCCTCAAAGCAAAATGGGAAAACGAAAAGAACATTATTCAGGGCATTCAGCATCAGAAAGAGCAAATTGATCATTATAAAATTGAGGCTGAACAGGCAGAGCGATCTGGAGACCTGGGCTTGGTGGCCGAGATAAGGTATGGCAAGATTGTAGAAGCAGAAAAGGAACTTGAGGTGCTTAAGGCCAACGTACAGGCTATGCAGGAGGATGAAAGTACCCTTCTGAAAGAGGAAGTAGACAGTGAAGATATTGCCGAAGTAGTTGCCAAATGGACGGGCATACCGGTATCGAAAATGTTGCAAAGTGATAAAGAGAAACTTTTACATCTCGAAGAAGAATTAAGTGCCCGTGTTGCAGGGCAGGAGGAGGCCATTGCCGTACTCTCTGATGCAGTACGCAGGAGCAGGGCAGGACTCCAGGATCCAAGAAGACCCATTGGTTCGTTTATTTTTCTGGGGACAACCGGTGTGGGTAAAACAGAGTTATCCAAAGCTTTGGCTACCTACCTTTTTAATGATGAGCATGCCATGGTGCGCATCGATATGTCGGAGTACCAGGAACGACATGCCGTAAGCAGACTTATTGGCGCCCCTCCGGGCTATGTGGGTTACGATGAAGGCGGACAGCTGACTGAAGCAGTTCGAAGAAAGCCCTATTCTGTAATTCTGCTGGATGAGATTGAGAAAGCACATCCTGATGTATTTAATGTGTTGTTACAAGTACTTGATGATGGAAGGCTAACTGACAATAAAGGCCGTGTGGCCAATTTTAAGAATACCATTATTATTATGACCACCAATATTGGCTCTACCCTAATTCAGGAGAAATTAGAGAACCTTGATGAGGATAATATAGAATCTGTCATAGAATCAACCAAGGTTGAGGTGTTTGATATTCTTAAAAAATCTGTCAGACCGGAATTTCTGAACAGGGTAGATGAAACTATTATGTTCAGACCATTAAGCAGGGTAGACTTACGCAAAATAGTAGGTATCCAGTTCGAACTGATCCAAGACAGAATTGAGCAGGGAGGTATTACAGCCGAAATCTCAGATGAAGCTCTTGATTATCTTGCAGCAGTAGGATTTGATCCTCAGTTTGGTGCCAGACCTCTAAAGCGAGTTATGCAACGGGAGATATTGAATGAATTATCTAAAGAGATTATCGCAGGTAAAATTGGCGTTGGGGATCATGTATCCATTGGGATTGATGGGAATAGGATTGTATTTGGTTAACCACTCCAGTCGGTGTGGCTACGCTCTGGCTGTTTAGCCTCCCCAACTGGTCTTAGGTTAACCTACGACCAGAGTGGTTTAAATCAACTCCGACAACTCCAACCACCGATCCTCTTTCTCTGCAATCAGGGTATTAACTTCCTTAAGGCGCTGTCCCCACTCAACCAGTTTAGTATAATCCTCCTGAGTGTTGTTAAGCTTTTCATTTAGCGTATCCTTTTCCTTTTCCAGCTCCGCGATCTCGTTTTCCAGCCTTTCAAACTCACGTTTTTCATTATAACTGAGTTTCTTTTTGTCAGATTTAACTTTTAAAGTTTCGGATTTATTTTTTTTCTCTCCGGAGCTTGGCTTATTATCTAATCCTGAGTTTCTATACTCGGTAAAATTTCCCTGAAAATCTCGGATTCCGCCCTTACCATCTAAAACAAAGAGATGGTCAACCAGCCTGTCGATAAAGTACCGGTCATGGGAAACAACTACCAAACATCCACTGAATTGTTCGAGGTAGTCCTCCAAAGTATTAAGTGTTATTAGATCAAGATCATTAGTTGGTTCATCCAGAATCAGAAAATTAGGATTTCCCATAAGAACTTTTAGCAATTGAAGCCTTCTTTTTTCACCACCACTTAGTTTTTCTACAAAATCATATTGCTTATCAGGGGAAAAATTAAATTGCTGTAATAATTGTGATGCCGAAATTGTTTGACCATTATTTGTCTCTATTACTTCAGCAATATTTTTAATGGTATCAATTACACGGTCTTGTGGATTAAATTTTAATGTATCCTGGGTGTAATAACCAAAAGAGACTGTTTCTCCATGTATAATCGAACCGGTATCAGCTTCAATTAATTTCATAATAAGCTTTATAAATGTGGTTTTACCGGAACCATTGCTACCAATAATACCGATTCTATCACCACGCTTAAATGTATAGGAGAAGTCAGAAATAAGATTTAATTCTGAATATGACTTTGACATATGCTCGACCTCAAGGATTTTCTTACCTAATCGTCTCCCTGAAAAATTAATATCAAGCTTATCAGAAGATGTTTTGCGCCTGGCTGTTTTCTCTAAATCGTCAAAAGCGTCAATACGATATTTTGCTTTTGTTGTTCGCGCTTTCGGTTGACGACGGATCCAATCAAGTTCTTTGCGCATCAGGTTTTTAGCCTTTTCAACTACTCTGGTTTCATTTTGTTCTCGTTCCAGTTTCTTATCCAGAAAGTAACTGTAAGATCCTTTATATCTATAGATCTGTCCATTTTCGAGTTCAAGAATGTCATTTGTTACTGCTTCTAAAAAATAGCGATCATGCGTTACAAGAAGCAAACTCATTTTTTGCTTAGCCAGATATTGCTCCAGCCATTCAATCACTTCGAGGTCGAGGTGGTTTGTTGGCTCATCGAGTAGAAGCAGATCGGGTTGTTCGATTAATAGCTTGGCAAGCGCCACGCGTTTTTGCTGTCCACCCGAAAGAGTATCGGCTTCTGCAGAGAGATCGTGAATTCCTAATTTACCTAATATCTGTTGAGCCTGAGACTCAAAATCCCAGGCTTGTAAGCTATCCATTTTCTCAACAAGTGCATCAAGATTTTCAGCATTGGTAGTTAGCGCTTTTTCATAAGCCCTTACTGTGGTGGAAATCTCATCATCACCGGAGAGAACATAATCTAAAATTGAGAAATGATCGGTTATCACAGGCTCTTGAGGGAGCATCCTTACTTTAATTTGCTTGTTAAAATTGAAACTTCCTGTGTCAGATGTTTCCTGGCCCATTAGAATTTTAAATAGGGTCGATTTTCCTGCTCCATTTACGCCAACAACGGCCGTTTTTTGCCCTTTATCAAGCCCGAAGGTTACCCCTTCAAAAAGGCTTTTATCTGCAAATCTCTTACTAATCTGTTCAACAGAAAGATAATTCATTTGGCGAAATCTAATCAGTAGAAACTACTACCTCTCCATTGATTTTAATAATACCCCATTTCCCGTTAGCATAGACTTTCGATTTACCATCTTTAAAAGGCTTCATTTTTTCATATTTAGGGGCAACTATTTCTTTGCCAGTGCTATCAAGTAATCCCCAAAGACCATTATTCTGAATCTTGGCACCACCATTATTTAGTTTAACAACCTGGTCATACTTAATTGGTGTGATAACTTTCCCCTGACTACTGATTATGCCGGTTTTACCGTTTTTGGTTGCATAAGCTTTCTTGTCAAAGAAGATACCAATTTTCTTATACTGAGGGGTAACAAGTACAGTTCCTTCATTATTAATCAACCCCCATTGTCCATTCAATGACATCTTATAACCTATATCGGCAACCTTGGTTATTTGGTCATACATGGGAGGTATAATTTCTTTTCCTCTGTTGGTGATAATGCCTTCCTTATGATCATTTTCAATTTTGGCCCTTCTATTCTGAAACCCTGATATCTTATCATATTTAGGAGCTGCAACAACCTGGTAATTATGGTCGAGTAGTCCCCATTTACCATCAAGTTCAACCTTTGCCCCACCATTACTTAGTTTGTCAATTTCATCATACCTGGCAGGAATAAGTATTTTACCATAAGCATCTATGATTCCCATTTTTGAGTTTTCAATCATTTTGGCTTCCTTATCCTGAAATCCTTCTATTGACTCATATTTAACGGGAATAATTAGTTTTCCTCTACTATCCAGTAAACCCCATTTATCATTTTTCTTAACTTTAATACCAATGCTGATAACATTAACCATTTGATCATAGTTGGGCTGAGTTAAAACATTTCCATTGATATCAATTAATCCTAAAAGCCCGTCTTTAGTAATTTTAGCAATAAGGTCATTATTAAAAGGAGCGATTTTTTCATAGATAATAGGAATTATTGTTTTACCATTTATATCAACAATACCCCAAAGTCCATCTTTTGAAATTCTGGCTCTGTTATCTCTAAATGCTTGAATGGTTTCATACTTTGGCGCCAGTATTTCTTTCCCATCGGTGTCAATTAATCCATACAAGTTACCCTGTTTTACTTTGGCAACACCATTGTTGTAGTTGTATATTTTATCATAGCCTTGCGCAAATGCACTAGTTTGGACTAAAAAGAAAAGTAGGATTAAAAACGTTCTTATAATTTTCATATTTAATAATAGCTTAAGCTGATTGAAGTGCAAAATTAGAAACTTAGTAATAGAATAAGTTGTTATCTTAATTGTAAAGACAGAGAGAACTAAAATATCCTGTTTACGGGTAATCAATTCTTCTTATAATCCTATGTTTTTAAGGGCACTAATCTGAAATTGTTGGTACTATTGTGATACCACCATTTCTCATCTAACACAAATTACTGCAACTGTTGGTTTTACAATTTAATAATTCTATTTTTGTGTCCCGATTTTAGAGGGTAAAATAATTTAACTAAATATAATTACGTGGATACAGTAAGTTATAAGACCGAATCGCTTAACAAAAGCACAGTTCAGAAGGACTGGGTAATTGTTGATGCTGATTCGAAGGTTTTAGGGAGGTTGTCAACGGAAGTGGCGATGCTCCTAAGAGGAAAGAAAAAACCTGGTTACACTCCGCATGTTGATTGTGGAGATAATGTAATTGTCATTAATGCCGAGAAAGTGAAACTGACCGGCAAAAAATGGACTGACAAGGTTTATGTACGTCACACCGGATATCCTGGTGGACAGCGTTTTGAAACACCTAATGAGGTGAAAGAAAAAGCACCAATTAAATTGGTAGAGAGAGCTGTAAGAGGAATGTTACCTAAGAATAGATTAGGTAGGGAATTGTTCCGCAACTTGTATGTTTATGAAGGAACTGAGCATCCTCACGAGGCACAGAAACCTAAAGAAGTAAAGATCTAATCGATGGAAATAATAAATACAATAGGTAGAAGGAAAACCTCAATCGCGAGGATTTATCTGCAATCTGGTAAAGGTAATATCAGTGTTAACAATAAGGAATTAGAAGATTATTTCCCAATTGACATTATGCAGATTATTGTTAAGCAGCCTTTAACAACTGTGGATGTAGATGGAAAATTTGACATCAAAGTCAATGTTGATGGCGGAGGTGTAAAAGGACAGGCAGAAGCCGTTAGATTGGCAATTGCTCGTGCACTTTGTGAGGTTGATCCTGAATTCAGACCTCCTCTTAAAAAAGAAGGATTCCTAACCAGGGATTCAAGAATGGTGGAACGTAAGAAATACGGTAGAAGAAAAGCCCGTAGAAGATTCCAGTTTAGTAAACGTTAATAAATAGACAATAGACGACAGACAATGCTTCGACTTCGCTCAGCATATAACAGACAATAGACAAAACGGTCTAATGTCTAGTGTCTAGAATCTAGAGTCTCATAGATAAGATAGAATGGGAAATTTAAAACATAAAGACTTACTTGATGCTGGTGTTCATTTCGGACACTTAACGAGAAAGTGGGATCCTAGAATGGCGCCATATATTTTTATGGAAAAGAACGGGATTCACATTGTTGACCTGAACAAAACCCTTGAGAACCTTGAACAAGCATCTAAAGCTCTGGGGAACATAGTAAGATCAGGTAGAAAGGTGATGTTTGTTGCCACTAAAAAACAGGCTAAGGATATTGTTGTTGAAGAGGCTAAGCGATTAAACATGCCATTTGTAACCGAAAGATGGTTAGGTGGTATGCTTACCAATTTTGCAACAATTAGAAAATCACTTAAGAAGATGTCTTCAATCGATAAAATGATGAAAGAAGACGCCTACACAAACCTTGCAAAGCGTGAGCGTTTGATGATTACAAGAGAAAAGCAGAAACTGGAAAGAATACTTGGAGGTATTGCTGATTTAACCAGGCTGCCTGCTGCATTGTTTGTTGTTGACGTTAAGCGTGAGCATATTGCTATTAAAGAAGCACAGAAGCTTAATATCCCGGTGATTGCTATGGTGGATACTAACTCTGATCCAACAAATATCGATTTCCCTATTCCTGCCAATGATGATGCTTTCAAATCAATCGAAATCATCACCAGGGAAATAGGTAAAGTGATAGAACAAGCTTTAATGGAACGTAGGAAAGATAAGGAGGAAGCTAAGCGTAAGGAAGAAGAAGAAGCTAAGCGTAAGGTTGACGAGCAGCCGGAAGAAGTGACAGAAAAAGCCTAACAATGATATATTAATTTAAAAATTGAACATTGTCTCAATAGCGATTGGGATGATGTTCAATTTTTTGTTTCAACGATACAAACAACTTTAAAAAAATATAATTATGTCTATTTCAGCTAAAGAAGTAAACGAATTAAGAAAAATGACCGGTGCGGGCATGATGGATTGCAAAAAAGCCCTTATCGAAGCTGATGGTGATTATGACAAAGCCATCGATATTTTAAGAACAAAAGGACAGAAGGTTTCTGCTTCACGTGCAGATCGTGATGCTAAAGAAGGTGTTGTTTTCATCAAATCAAATGATGAGGGCACTGAAAGCGTATTGGTAGCACTGGCATGTGAAACTGACTTTGTTGCCAAGAACGAAGAGTTCCAGGCAACAGGTGAAAAGATCGTAAGCATTGCTTTTGAAAAGAATCCTGCTTCTCTTGAAGAATTATCATCACTTGAGTTTGATGGTATTACTATCGCAGAGAAAATGACCGAACTGATTGGTAAGATTGGTGAGAAGCTTGAAGTTAAATTCTATGAACGTCTTTCAGGAGAGGTTGTTGTTCCTTATATCCATGCAGGAAGCAAACTTGGTGTAATGGTAGCATTGGCTAATACAAATGGTGTTGATGTTATCGGTGCAGGCAAAGATGTAGCTATGCAGATTGCTGCTATGAGACCTGTTGCTGTAAGCAAAGACTCTGTTGACCAGGCAACAATTGATCATGAATTAGCTATTGGTCGTGAGCAGGCACTTGCAGAAGGTAAGCCTGAG
>JBDLIU010000152.1:0-10727 GCA_039714715.1 Bacteroidota bacterium | reverse complement strand
ATAGCGATTCTGGGTAGTTTACTTTCGAAGAAGTATGGGAATGATTTATTTAAGCTTCTTAAAGTTTATAATGATATCTCTGCTTCGGAAGCTGCATCCAGACTGGGATTACATGTGCAAACGGTTCAGGAGTTTCTGGAATCAACAGCTAAAATTGGCCTCACAGAGAAAAATGAAGTTGTTGAGAAGAAACGACCCTATTTTAGATACACTTTAATTAAATCGGAGTTAAGTCTGAAATTTCAATTGGATGACCTAATTGAAGGAAATGAGGTTGAGGAACTAAAAAATAATTCAATTTTAGTAAGAGAAAAGAAGAATTCAAGCTCACATTTTACAACCGCCAGGGGAGGTAGCTTCTTCAGCACCATTTCTGCAATGGTAGGAAGTGGGAGAGAACGCAGGCAAAAGAAAATCAATTTAACCAACGCCCAGGGGAAATTTCTCTATCATCTACCATTCCCTGATGCAAAGCCTCAGACAGTTGATAGTATTATGGAACTGGCCATCATTGATAAAGAAAACAAACCTGAGATAGAAGACATAGTAAATGAATTAGTAGATTTGAATGTGATTGAAAAGTTTGATTAAGAGCAATTACGTTCGCTATGAAATTCCAGGAGATTGTAAAGAGTCATCCCTTAGTTTTAGTAGATTTTTATGCAGATTGGTGTGGCCCATGTAAAATGATGGTGCCGGTTTTTAAACAGCTTAAAAGTGAGATGGGTGATAAAATAAAAGTTGTAAAAATTGATACCGAAAAGAACCAGCGATTAAGCATGTCAATGGGAATCAGGAGTATTCCAACCATGGTGCTCTATAAAAACGGGGAGATGGTCTGGCAACAACCAGGGGCAATGCCTATTCACCAGCTAAAACAAAAGGTAGAAAGTTATTTGTGAAGGGTCTTATAGCTGGTCGTAGGATATCCTACGACCAGTTATAATGATTGCTGCCACTTCCAGGCATCCCTCAAGGCATCTTCCAATGTAAGTTCTGATCTCCACTGCAAAGCTTCTGTAGCTTTATCAACACCGGCATAAACTTGCTCTACATCACCATGTCTGCGAGGCCCTATTCGATAAGGAAGATCAATATTATTAACTTTCTGGAAGGTCTCAATAACCTCAAGCACAGAGTTTCCTTGCCCTGTTCCTACATTGATGACATCATACATAGGATCATTTTTTTCGAGGTACTCAAGCGTTTTAACATGGGCTTTAGCCAGGTCAACTACGTGAATATAATCACGGATGTTTGTGCCATCAGGAGTATTATAATCATTTCCGAAAACCACTAATTCTTCTCTGATTCCGGCTGCTGTTTGAGTAACAAAGGGAATCAGGTTATTTGGTATGCCCAAAGGTAATTCACCAATGTTAGCTGAAGGGTGGGCGCCAATCGGATTAAAGTATCTTAAGGCTACCGCAGATAAACCTTCAATTACCCCCACGGCATCTTCAATAATTCGCTCAGAAACCTGCTTGGTATATCCATAGGGGGATTCCGCATTTTTGATTGGAGAGGCTTCGGTTACCGGCAATACATCAGGCGTTCCATACACAGTGCAGGAAGAAGAAAAGACCAGATGTTTGCTGCCAAATTTCTCCATGGTATTGAGCAGTACAAGGAGAGAATCAATATTATTCTGATAATATCTCAGGGGTTGTTCAACAGATTCACCAACAGCTTTCAGGGCGGCAAAGTGTATAGCTCCATCCGGATTTTCAATTCTGAATACATCTTGCATAAAGTTGCTGTCTGTACAATCTCCTTCATAGAGTTTTGGTTTAACTCCTGTTATTGCTCTAATTCCTTCAATTACAGATTTCTCTGAATTGGAGAAATTATCAATAATAATGGGTTCGTAACCATTATTATGTAACTCAACAACAGTATGGGATCCGATGTATCCAGCCCCTCCGGTTACTAATATCTTCTTCACTTTTTTATATACTTTTCGAATGTGTTATGATCGTTTTTATAGAGATCTTCTTTACTCAGAGATTTAAAATATTCATAAGTAATTTTCAGCCCATCTGCCCTGCTAACAGTTGGCTCCCATCCTAAAATCTCTTTTGCCTTGGATATATCCGGCTGTCTTTGCAACGGATCATCCGTTGGCAACGGATTGTAAGTCACCTTCTGATTGGTTCCCGTTAGTTTGATAATCTCCTCAGCAAATTCATTAATTGTAATTTCATGTGGATTACCCAGATTCATAGGATAGACATATTCACTAACCAGAAGCCTGTGAATTCCTTCAATTAAGTCATCTACATAACAAAATGAACGTGTTTGGTTACCATCTCCGAAAACTGTAAGATCTTCACCTCTAAGAGCTTGCCCAATGAAAGCAGGCAATACACGTCCATCATTTAATCGCATGCGAGGACCATAAGTATTAAAAATACGAGCAATACGAACATCTAACCCGTGATAGGTATGATATGCCATTGTAATGGCCTCCTGGAACCGTTTTGCTTCATCGTAAACGCCTCTTGGCCCCACAGGGTTAACGTTTCCGTAATATTCTTCAGTTTGTGGATGAACTGTAGGATCACCATAAACCTCAGAAGTAGAGGCTATAAGCATGGTGGCCTTTTTATCTTTTGCCAATCCAAGGAGGTTATGGGTTCCCAGGGACCCAACTTTAAGTGTTTGGATTGGAATTTTCAGGTAATCAATAGGGCTGGCCGGTGAAGCAAAGTGGAGAATGTAGTCTAAATCTCCTGCAATATGAACATAATTGGAGACATCATGCTCTACGAACTCAAATAGATTATTATTGAAATGATGTTCGATATTTCTGATATCACCTGTAATCAGGTTATCCATTCCAATAACCTGGTATCCTTCTTTTACAAAGCGATCACAGAGATGCGAACCAAGAAACCCGGCCGCACCGGTTATAAGAATCCTCTTCTCAGTCATTAACTATTTCCTTTCTGCCAATACTAAAATAATCAAAACCAAGCTCTTTCATATGGTCTATATTATAAAGGTTGCGGCCATCAAAAATTGCAGGTGATTTCAGTGATTTCTTAATGAGATCGAAATCCGGTGTTCTGAATACAGGCCATTCTGTTGCTATAAGCAATGCATCAGCCCCTTCCAGGGTGTCATATTGGTTGTTGCAGAAATTAATTTTATCACCATAAAGTTGCTTTACATTGTCCATGGCTTCAGGGTCAAAAACTCTGACAATAGCGCCAGCTTCTAAAAGCTTGTCGATATTATATAATGCCGGGGCTTCCCTGATGTCATCAGTATTTGGTTTGAAGGCTAAGCCCCATAATGCAATGGTCTTTCCTGAAAGATTATTGTTGAAATAGGATTGTAGTTTAGGGATTAGTTTAGTTTTTTGATTTTCGTTAATATTCATCACTGCATTTAGCAGTTTAAAATCATAATTTGCATCAACAGATGATTTAGCCAAAGCCTGTACATCTTTTGGAAAGCAGCTACCTCCATAACCAATTCCGGAAAATAAAAATCTGTTACCTATCCTGTTATCTGTACCAATACCTCTTCTAACCATATCCACATCAGCTCCCAGTTTTTCACAAAGATTGGCTATTTCATTCATGAAAGTGATTTTGGTAGCCAGGAATGAATTAGCAGCATATTTAGTTAATTCAGCTGAACGTTCATCCATATAAATAATAGGATTCCCTTGCCTTACAAATGGAGCGTATAGCTCGTCCATAAGTTCTTTAGCTTTTTCAGATTGAGTACCAATCACAATTCTGTCGGGCTTCATGAAATCTTCAACTGCCACTCCTTCTCTTAAGAACTCCGGATTAGAAACAACATCATATGCTACCGTGGTGTTTGCTCCAATAGTCTGGCTAACCTTATCGGCAGTCCCCACAGGGACTGTACTTTTATCAATAATAACAGTATAATCTTTCAATAGAGGACCCAGATCTTCTGCCACTTTTAATACATATTGAAGATCAGCAGAACCATTTTCACCCGGAGGTGTAGGTAGTGCCAAAAAAATGACTTGAGAATCTTTTACCCCCTCCGCAAGAGAAGTGGTGAATTCAAGTCTCTCCTGCCTTTTATTTCGTTCAAAAAGGGGTTCGAGACCGGGTTCATAAATAGTTATTTCACCTCTGTTCAGCTTGTTGATTTTTTCTTCATCTATGTCTACACAGGTTACATTATTGCCTGTTTCTGCTAAACATGTGCCTGTTACCAGGCCAACATATCCTGTACCTACTACTGTTATTCTCATCTATTCTTAATTATTTAATAATGGTGCAAAAATAGGCCTTAAAACCCTAATATCACATAACAATACCAGACTCATTTGCTTGACCGGCTGTATAAATAAACGGTATGAAAACGAATAATTTTGTATATTAATAAATTATAGCGAACGATTTAAATCAAAAAATGATAAATAGCTAAATATCAATATGATATGAATAAAGAAATTAGCGAAAATATTCAAATGATTGCTGGAATGGTGAAAGATATTGGCCAGAAGCATATCATGCCAAACAGGAGAGAATGGGATGATAATCAGATATTTCCTATTGAGTTATTCAAGGTTTTAGGAGGGTATGGATTAATGGGGATGTTGGTGCCTGAGGAATACGGAGGAGCAGGTTTGGGTTATCATGAGTATGCCACTGCCATTGCAGAGCTGGCTAAATTCGATCCGGCAATAGGTTTATCGTTAGCTGCTCATAATTCGCTGTGCACCAATCATATTTTAACTTTTGGTAATGAAGAGCAGAAAAGCAAATGGATGCCGAAGTTGGCTAAAGCAGAATGGATAGGAGCATGGGCATTAACGGAGCCTAATTCGGGTAGTGATGCAGGTAACATGCTTACAACAGCAGTACAGGATGGGGATGATTGGATATTGAATGGCACAAAAAATTTTATTACACATGGCAACTCCAGTGGGGTGGTGGTTGTAATTGCCAGAACCGGGAAGAAAGGAGAGAAAAAAGGAGCCACAGCATTTGTTGTAGAAAGAGGCACACCGGGATTAAAAAAAGGGAATAAGGAAGACAAATTCGGGATGCGGGCATCCGAAACCACCGAGGTTGTTCTTGATAATTGCAAGGTGCCTGCAAAAAATATACTGGGTGAAGTAGGTGAAGGGTTTAAACAGGCATTGCAGATATTAGATGGCGGAAGAATATCGATTGCAGCACTTAGCCTGGGAATAGCAGAAGGAGCTCTGGAAGCAGCTATCCAATATTCCAAAGAAAGGCATCAGTTCGGAAGACCTATTTCCGGATTTCAGGGAATATCGTTTAAGTTGGCAGAAATGGCCACTAAGGTTGAGGCAGCCAGACAATTGATAAATCATGCAGTCAATTCTAAAACAAATGGTACAAGAATTACACGTGAGTCGGCTATGGCTAAATATTATGCCTCTGAAATTAGCGTTGAAGTAGCAACAGATGCGGTACAAATATTTGGTGGCTATGGCTATTCTAAGCTATTTCCTGTAGAGAAATTCTATAGAGATTCTAAACTATGTACGATTGGAGAAGGCACAACTGAAATACAAAAATTAGTAATTGCTAAAGATTTACTTAAATGAAAAGTTTTGGTTAATTATTTATTTCATCTAAATTTGCACTCCAATTTTGACAAGAGTATAGAATGATTGTTATCAACGTAAAAGAAAACGAATCGATTGACAGGGCGTTAAAACGTTTCAAAAAGAAGTTTGAAAGAACTGGAGTTTTAAGAGAATTACGCTCTAGAGGTCATTTCGAAAAACCATCTGTAACAAGGAGAAGTGTTAAGTTAAGAGCTGCGTACAGACAAAAAATGTACGCTAAAGAAAATTACTAATTTCTGCCTTTCCTTAAGGATTTTTCGTTAAATTAGTACTAGTCCAGTTAGGTAAGGTGCTGTTGATTTAATGATAAATTCCTTTCTCAAATACCTTAAATTCGAAAAACGCTACAGCCAGCATACGGTAGCTGCATACGCTGCTGATCTGGAGCAATTTTCTGTGTTTCTTGCGCAGGAAAAAGCTGTGATTCAGGATGTAGATTATCAAGATATTCGTTTGTGGATAATAAGTCTTGTAGAAGATGGTCTTCATCCATCCTCAATAAACAGGAAGATGGCTTCAGTTCGTAGTTTTTATAAGTTTCTATTAAAACAGGAGCTTATCAGCAAAGATCCAAGCCAAAGATTACAGGCTTTAAAAACTCCTAAAAGATTACCTGAATTTGTTCAGGAGAAAGATATTGTCAGCCTTTTTGATCAACATAATTTTGGTGATGACTTCTTTGGTTTACGAGACAAGGTCATTCTTGAGTTACTCTATGGCACAGGAATGCGAAGAGCTGAATTGCTGGGATTGCAGGAAAATTCTATAAATTTTGAAAAAAAGCAGATAAAAGTTTTAGGAAAAAGAAATAAAGAGCGAATTATACCAGTTACACAAACAGTGATTGATTTAATTCGGAATTATTTAGATGCCAGGAAAAATCAATTTGAGGGTGCAGCATCGACCTTATTGGTTACTGATAAAGGTGAAGCTTGTTATCCAATGTTGATTTACCGTACTGTAGTGAAATATTTGGGTAGTGTGGTATCATTGGAGAAGAAAAGTCCACATGTACTTCGCCATACCTATGCAACTCATTTATTGAACAATGGTGCTGATTTGAATGCTGTGAAGGATTTGTTAGGACATTCAAGCCTGGCAGCTACACAGGTTTATACCCATAATTCGTTAGAAAAATTAAAAAAAGTATTTCAACAAGCCCATCCAAAGGCTTGATTTATTAATAATTAAAAAATTTAATACTATGGACGTAAAGATTCACTCAATTAAGTTCGATGCTGATGTAAGACTTCTCGATTTCATTCAGAAAAAAATGGACAAATTAGACAAGTTTTTTGATAGAATAATTGATGGAGAAGTATACTTGAGGTTGAATAATGAAGGTATTAATAATAAAACGGTGGAGATTAAGATAAATCTACCGGGCGAGCAGTTTTTTGCAGAAGCTGCTGCGAGATCGTTTGAGGCAGCTACGGAAGAAGCTTCGTCAGTAATGAAACGAAAATTACGGAAACATAAAGAAAAGCTAGTGTCACGTTAGAGACAAAAAAGCCCCCGCCAATTGACGGGGGCTTTTTTTATATACCAAATGCTTTTTTCACCTTATCAACATAATCAAGTTTTTCCCAGGTAAACAATTCCACTTCTTTCGAAATTTTCTGTCCTGCATTTTCAAACTCAATTGTTTTAACTTCAGGAGTTCTTCCCATATGTCCATAAGACGCAGTAGCTGAATAAATTGGTGCTCTTAGTTTCAGCCTTTGTTCTATGGCACCAGGTCGCATATCAAATATTTCTAAAATTTTATCAGCAATCTCTCCGTCAGTAAAATTGGTTTTACTAGTTCCATAGGTGTCAACAAAAATATTGGTTGGTTTGGCAACACCGATCGCATAGGAAACCTGTACCAAGATCTCATCAGCAACACCTGCGGCTACCATATTTTTTGCAATATGTCGTGTAGCATAGGCAGCAGAACGGTCAACTTTAGATGGATCTTTACCTGAGAATGCACCACCACCATGAGCTCCTTTACCGCCATAGGTGTCTACAATAATCTTTCGTCCAGTAACGCCTGAATCACCATGAGGTCCTCCAATAACAAACTTGCCGGTCGGATTGATATGATATTCCGTTTCATCTGTAAACAGAGCCTGAATATTTTCCGGCAAATCTTTGATGACCCTTGACATAACAATACCGATAATATCCTCTTTGATTTTAGCTAACATTGCCTCGTCATCGTCCATGAACTGATCATGTTGCGTTGATACTACGATGCTATCAATTCGAAGGGGTTTATTATCATCTCCATACTGAATAGTAACCTGTGACTTGGCATCAGGCCTTAAATATTTTATTTCACTGTTTTCTCTTCTGATATCTGCCAGTACCAATAAGATCTTATGTGATAAATCAAGTGGAATGGGCATATAATTTTCAGTCTCATTGATTGCATAACCAAACATCATCCCCTGGTCACCGGCTCCTTGTTCCATTGGGTCACCTCTTTCAACACCACGGTTAATATCTTCCGACTGCTCATGAATAGCAGAGAGTACTGCACACGATCGGGCATCAAACTGGTATTCAGATTTGGTGTAACCAATTTTGGTAATTACATCTCTTGTTATTTCCTGTACATCCAGGTAGGTTTTAGACTTGACCTCACCGGCAAGCATTACTAAACCAGTGGTAACCAGTGTTTCGCAGGCAACTTTTGAATTGGGATCAAAAGCCATGAAATGATCAATAAGAGCATCTGAAATTTGGTCAGCAACCTTATCAGGGTGACCCTCAGAGACAGATTCAGAAGTGAATAGATATGGCATTCCTTTAAGTTTAAAATTTTGAGCAAGCAAAAATATCGAAAATGTTATTAAGATATGTCCCCACTGAAATAAAAACCCCTTATTGGGCAAGAAACAAGAAAACACAAGGCGATTTGCCTATTTTATATGTTTGATTTTTCCATTTCGATACAGTCATGGTGATAATTTTTTCATCAGCACCGGTAATATCTTTTGCCAATGTGAGCAAGGTAGAAGGTTGTAATGTATTTATTAAAAGGTTTAATATTTTATCGGAACGATAAGGAGTCTCAATGAATATTTGGGTTTCATTATGTTTTCTTGACTGATTTTCCAGCTCGCCAATTTTACCTTTTAGTGATTTTTGATCAATGGGGAGATAACCTGAGAATCGGAAATTTTGTCCGGATAAACCGCTCGCCATCAAAGCCAGCAGTATAGACGAAGGCCCAACTAATGGAATAACCCTGATGTTCTTTTGATGCGCCAGTTTTACTACTTCTGCCCCTGGATCTGCTACGCCCGGGCATCCGGCATCACTCATTAATCCCATGTTCTTTCCATTCAATGCAGGATCAAGCATATTACCAATTTCATTGAGATCAGAGTGCTTGTTAAGCTCTGTGAACTTCAGGTCTTCAATCTTAATACCCAACTTAAGGCTGCTAATAAATCGCCTTGCTTCACGGGCATGCTCGGCTATAAAATGCTTAATACCGGGTAATATTCCTGCGAGTTGAGGTGTCAGGTTTTGTGGCCCGGCACCCTCTGCAATAGATGAAGGGATAAGATATATAACTCCTTTTTTCATTTTTTGAGTAAAAATTCTTTAACAGAAAGGCATAATGCATCCGGTTCTTCAACATGAACCCAATGACTGGCGTTTTCAATGGTTACCAGTTCTGCTTTTGGGAAATGCGAACTTATCGATTTAATATCGGAATCAAGAATATAATCGCTATCAGAACCTCGAATAAAAAGTGTATCATGACTAAAGCCATCTCCTTTGTTGAGCCCGATGCTTAGGTTAGCTATCTTATTATAGATAACGTCAAGGTTCATCTTCCATTCAAATCCGTATTTATTTCTTTTCAGATTTTTAAGTAAAAACCGTCTTAACCTTGGACTTTCAATAATTTCAGCAAGTACATCATCTATTTCTTGCCGTGTTAGTATATCTTCAACTCTCAGTGTTTTTAATCCGTCAAGTATTTCATCATGACGAACAGGATATGCTTTTGGTGCGATGTCAACAACAATAATTTTGTTTACCTGGTCTGGATATTTTACAGCAAAATACATAGCCACCTTGCCCCCCATTGAATGTCCAAGTATATCAGGCTTTATCAGGTCATGCTGCTTGATAAATAAAAGCAGGTCATTAACCATAGCATCATATGTAAATTCATTATCGTGAGGTGACATGCCATGATTTCGCTGGTCTACAAGATACACTTTTCTGAATTTAGCAAACCTTGTTGCCAGAGGGCGCCAGTTATCTGCCGAACCAAATAGGCCATGTAAAATTATTAAAGGAGGGCCTTCTCCGACTGTTCTATAAAACAGGTTCATGCCAGTCTTTGTAAATACATTTGAATAGTGTTTTCAAGCCCGAAATATAGTGCGTCTGCTATTAAGGCATGGCCAATGGAAACTTCGTCAATAAAAGGAATAGTAGTAACCAGGTATTTCAGGTTATGTAAATCAAGATCGTGTCCGGCATTAATACCTAGTCCGATTTCGTGGGCTCTGGTAGCTGCTTTAAGGAAAGGTGCTACAGCCCTTTCTTTGTCTGAGTGATATTGTTGTGCGTAGGGTTCAGTGTAAAGTTCAATTCGGTCAGTCCCTACTTCTTTGGCACCATCTATGTTTTCTAGATTAGTATCAACAAATATAGATGTTCTTATTCCCTGGATTTTAAGTTCACCAACTACTTCCTGTAGAAAAGATTTGTTTTTTACAGTCTCCCATCCGGCATTGGATGTAAGTGCATCCGGAGGGTCAGGTACCAGGGTTGCCTGGACAGGTTTAACTTTTTTTACCAACTCCATATATCGGGCATCCGGGTATCCTTCGATGTTGAACTCGGTGGTAACAATCTCTTTAAGTTGTAATACATCATTATAAGTGATGTGCCTTTCGTCTGGTCGGGGATGCACAGTGATACCTTGTGAACCAAAAGATTCACAATCAGCAGCAACTTTGATCACATCCGGGTTATTACCACCCCTGGCATTTCTTAAAGTGGCAATTTTGTTTACATTAACGCTTAAACGAGTCATGATTTACTTTAAATCTTTATTTTTGTGCAAGTTATCATATCTATAAATTATCTGAAATAAATATGAGCCTAAAAGAAA
>JBDLIU010000151.1:0-10803 GCA_039714715.1 Bacteroidota bacterium | reverse complement strand
TATGGGCAGCTGTGCAGGCACAAGCTTTGATATTGTGGTAACGGTAGATCCGGAGCCTGTTTATACAGGCCCGATTCTGGCTACAGTATGTAGTGATGATGCAACAGGTGTGATCTTACCAGCCGGAGATGATGATGGCTTGGCGATCACGAGCTACGATGTGGCAGCGGTAGTAGGCTCAGGGTTGACAGGCTCAGCGACCACAGCTACAGGCACAGCAGATGTTAACCTGATAATAAATGATGTATTTACGAACCTTACCAATGCAGCGATTGATGTTACCTATACGGTAACACCATATAATAATGCCTGCGAAGGCACGAGCTTTGATATCGTAGTGACGGTATCGCCCGAGCCGGTATATACAGGCACGCTTGATGCTACAGTTTGCAGTGATGGCGCTACAGGCGTGGTACTGCCGGGTACAGATGATGATGGCGGATTGATTACGAGCTATGATGTAACAGCGGTAGTGGGAGGCACATTAACAGGAGTAGCCACGACAGCAATAGGCACTACAGACATTAACCTGATAGCCGGGGATGTATTTACGAATATAACGAACACGACAGATATCGTTACGTACACGGTAACGCCTTATATGGGCAGCTGTGTGGGTACGAGTTTTGATATTGTGGTGACGGTATCACCGGAGCCATTGTACACGGGTAATCTAAACGCTACCGTTTGCAGTGATGGCGCTACAGGCGTGGTACTGCCGAGTACAGATGATGATGGCGGAGTGATTACGAGCTTTGATGTGACAGCGGTGGCAGGGGCAGGTCTGACAGGCACAGCCACGACCGGTACCGGGATAAGCAATGTAAATTTAATAGCAGGGGATGTATTTACAAACCTGACGAATGCCTCAGATATCGTAACCTATACGGTAACGCCTTATATGGGCAGCTGTGCAGGCACAAGCTTTGATATTGTGGTAACGGTAGATCCGGAGCCTGTTTATACAGGCCCGATTCTGGCTACAGTATGTAGTGATGAAGTAACTGGAGTTTTATTGCCCGCTACAGATGACGATGGTGGTCCTATTACAAGCTATAATGTTATGGCAACAGTAGGCTCTGGTCTGACAGGAGCAGCTTCAACTGCAGTTGGCACAACAGATGTGAATTTAATCTCTTCTGATATCTTTAATAACATAACAAACACACCTATTGATGTAACCTATATTGTTACGCCATATAATAATTCATGTGTGGGTACAACTTTCAATATAGTAGTAACAGTTAACCCTGAAACAGTTATTAGTGCTTCAGACCAAATTATATGTAGTGATGAAACAACGAATATTGTAATAAATAATGACAATAATGTTTCGGGTTCGACATTTAGCTGGGTAATAGCTTCTTCAACGAATGTATCGGGAGCAACGGGCGGAAGTGGTAGCATTATTGCAGAAACGTTATCTTCTACAGATGGCATTAATCCTGGATATATCGATTATACGATAACACCATCAGCCAATGGTTGCCTGGGAGATCCTTATATTGTTTCCGTAAAGGTAAATCCTTTACCAACGGTATCGGTTGAACCTGATTATGCAGTTTGTGAACCGGAAATTATTGATTTAACCGGAACATTCGGAGGTGGCGCAACATCAGGATTATGGCAGGTGGTTATAGGAAACGGTTCATTATCAGCCAGTTCCGTGACAGGAAATACAGTTACAGCTATTTACACTCCTGATATAACAGATGTCAATACAGTTATTGTTTTACGATTAGAAACTAATGATCCTGATGGTCCAACTGAACCATGTACCACTACGTTTGCTGATATAAGTATTACCATAGACGAATCTGCCAAGGTTGAAGCAGGAGATAATCAGGAAATATGTGAGGATGTCTCGGCTTTATTAAATGGAAGTATATCAGGCTCAGTTTCAACTGGTACCTGGACTATTGTAAGTGGGGGTGATGGTACATTTGATAATGGTAATTCACCTATTACTAACTATAATCCGGGAACTAATGATCGAGCTAATGCTCCAACAACTGTTACCCTTAGACTTACCTCAGATGCTCCTGGTACAACCTGTGGTGTGGTATATGATGAAACGGAAGTTTTAATAAATGAATTACCGGAAGTACATTTGTTTGGCCTTGATCCATATACTTTCCAGGAAGATGAGCCACCGGTTCAACTTATAGGATTCCCAACAGAAGGCGGTACAGGAGTATTTTCTGGACAAGGGGTGATTGGTGATAAATTTTACCCTAGTGTAGCTAACCTTGTCCCGGCGGCAAATACAGTTGTATATACATTTACCCTTTCAGAAACCGGTTGTACTAATTTTGAGGCATGGAATGTTACAGTTAACCCTGTAACTGATATCGAGTTTACAATAGAAACAGCTACTGTTCCACCAATACCGGGGGACACTTTACAAATATGTAGTAATAGTGGTAAATTGGCGTTCATTGGCAGCCCACCACTTTCATCTGGAATTGCACCAAGTTTCTTTTCGAGCACGATCCCAACAATGGATGACAAAATAATTGGAGAGTTGCTGGATACAGATGGTTTACCATCAGGAACATATGATGTTACATATACTTATACGAATGATTATGGAGCCACATCTTACCGAACAAGGTTTATAAAGGTATATGCCAGCCCGGCAGTTGCATTTGATATAGGTAATTTCTGTATTGACAGTCCAATCGTATTTACAGATCAATCAACTATGGAAGCAACACCATATGTAGATTCAGTCTTAGAGTGGAGTTGGACATTTGGAGATGGAACTGTTTCCAGTGACCAGAACCCAATGCACACATATGCACATGAAGGAACTTATGATATTGGCCTTCTTGCCACCTCTGAACATGGTTGTACAGGAAGTCTAACCGAATCAGCTGTATTTGGTGCAGTACCAACGGTTGACTATGTAATATCTGAATTCTGCACGAATGATATTACTTTATTCCAGGCATCTGTTGATTTTGGAGACCAAATTCCAAGTGATATAATAGATTATACATGGGATTTTGGGGATGGAATAATAAACTCAAGTGGAAGTGCAGACAATACGAGTCATCTTTACGCATCGGGTACATATAGCACTTTATTAACAATTACTACACTCCAATTATGCCAGGCAAGTGATATGTTGAATATATCAATATTGCCACAAGAAACAGTGGAATTTGACAGCTTGTACAGTGAAGGATTCGAGGCGGTAGATAATGGATGGTTTGAAGGTACTGCAATTGAGAATGATTCAAATAGTTGGGTTTGGGGTCCTCCAAATGGAAATATTATTAACTCAGCATCTGAAGGAAATAATGCCTGGTGGACAGGAGGAAATGCTGATCCAATAGATTATTACTATAATGGAGAGGAATCGTTCGTGGATGGACCTTGCTTTGATTTAACAAATCTGTCAAGGCCAATGGTATCTTTAGATACCTGGGATGATACACAGGAAGGATTTGATGGAGCAGTATTACAATATTCTACCAATGGCGGAATTGATTGGGTAGCAGTTGGAAGAGTTGATGAAGGGGTTAATTGGTATAATACAACTAATATTTTAGGTAAACCAGGTGGGGCAGATAATGGATGGAGTAAACATACTGAGGGCTGGGTGACATCAAGATTTAGCCTGGAACAAATTCCGCTTGTGGATAGAGGACAGGTTCGTCTTCGTGTAGCATTTGGTAGTAATGAAGATAACCCAATAGCTGATACACTAAATGGATTCGCTTTTGATAATGTAACTATACGTGACAGGAATAGGGTAGTACTCATTGAGAATTTCACCAGTCTGGTAAATCCTGATTATACTCAGGTGAGTAGCGATATCATGGGTGTACAAGCGCAGATACCGAATGACTTTATTTACCTGAATTATCATGTACCATATCCTCAGGATACGCTATACAGAGATAATAAAGCAGAGCCTCAGACAAGGGCAAACACCTTTGGATTCTCCCAAACAATTAATACAGCAATTGATGGTAATGTTTACGTAGATGCAGCACTTGCATGGGATAAGGTAGATATTGATAAACGATCACTTGTGGATCCGCAGTTTTCAATTGATCTTGATACATTACCTACTTCTGCTGATTCATTAAGTATTCTTTGGAATGTTAAGACTGTGACCCAGGTAGATAATCCTATAATTGTTCATACCATAGTAATAGAAAAAGAGGTGGTTAACCAGGATTTGGGAACAGTAGCTTACAATGTAGTTAAAAAGATGCTACCTAATGCTGCCGGTTCTTCTAATCCGAACAAAATTGTTTATTATGCAGGAGATGAGTATTCTGTAGGACAAATAGACTGGAAAATTGATAGAAAATTATACGCAGCAGATCAACTAGCCGTAGTTGTGTTTGTTCAGGAAAAAACTGATGGTAGTCGTCCTGGTGAAATATATCAAACCGCATATATTGATATAGCTAATGATAAAACAACCAGCTTTGTTACAGGTATTGACGATGAGCTACTTGAAAGTATAGCAAGGTCGATAGACGTATATCCTAATCCTGTAGAAAATGAACTGTATTTTACTACCAGACAATCGCCAGGTGAGATGTTCAATTGGAAGATTATTGATCAAAGGGGGGTAACCCTGGCTAACGATGGATTCAGCTTTGTGAACGGAGAGTATGTCGTGGATACCTCAGAGATACCTAATGGTATTTACTACTTAGTAATAGGTGCAGCTGATCAGCCGTTAACTTACGAGAAGATAATCATTATGCATCGATAGGTTTTATTTCACTAAAACAGACTGTTTTAGTTCTTCAATAGCCATATTTACAGTATCAGTAAAATCTTTAACCAAATCAGGAAGTTGATCGGTATTTTCATTATTCATCCCATCCTGTTCGATTTTAATAACTAACTCTTTAACTGAATCTACACCCATAAATGCAAGGCTTGATTTTAACTTATGTGCTTGTGCCCCGACTTTAGCCCAGTCATTGATATCACAATAATCATTAAGCACTTGCAGCATTTCCGGTGTTTTTTCAACAAATGATTCAACCATCTCATTAACAAAAGATTCATCATTATTACTCATCTTTCTTAACTGAGAAAGATCCGTGAGCTTTTCTTTATCAGATTTTGAATCATCCTTTCTATCAGAAGGCTGGTAATGCTGTATCATTATATTAAACAATTCATCAGGCATAAATGGTTTTGAGATATAATTATTCATTCCTACATCCAGGTATTTATCTCTATCACCTTTTAAAGCATTAGCTGTAAAGGCAATGATTGGTACGCTTTTGTTAGGTTCTTTCAGGGTATTTCTTATACTTCGGGAAGTTTCAATTCCATCTAACACAGGCATATGTATATCCATTAATACAATATCATAATCCTGCTTACGCATTTTTTCGAGTGCTATCTGGCCATTCTCGGCTTCATCAAGCTGACAATGCCACTTTTTAATAACATTGGCAGCATACATTCTATTTATATCATTATCCTCTACTAACAGGACACGCATTCCTTTCAGTGAATCTATTTTCTTTTTACTTGTCTTGGCAGCTTTTTCTACTTTATAAACAAGGTCTTCTTTTTTACCAATTTTGTAAGGAATCACAAATGTAAATGTGGTGCCTACTCCAATTATACTGCTAACAGATATTTTACCACCTTGCAATTCAACCAATTGCCTGCTAATAGTTAATCCCAGGCCCGTGCCACCGAATTTTCTTGTAATGCTCTCATCGGCTTGTTTAAAGGTCTCAAAGATCGTTCTTACCTTATCTTTTGGAATACCAATACCAGTATCAATTATATCAAAAGTCACATTGGTTTTGTTATCAACAGCTTCAGTGCAATTAATTTTAATGGTGATCTTTCCTTCATGTGTGAATTTGATGGCATTATTAACCAGGTTGATAAGAATTTGATTGAGGCGAACCGGGTCACCCAGTAATACAGTTCCTTCCTTATGCTTACTGGATACTAGTTCTATGTCCAATCCTTTTTCTTTAGCCTGAATAACCAAAGTATCAATAACTGATTGAACCTGGTAGCCTAGATCGAACCCTATCTCTTCAAATTTTAATTTTCCTGACTCAATTACAGAGAAGTCCAGGATGTCATTAATTATTACCTTTAAATTGTCGGCTGAGTGTTTAATAGCATTTAGATAATTAGTTTGCTCTGCAGAATTGGCTAGTTCGCTTAATAGATTTACCATTCCAACAATTCCATTTATTGGTGTTCTTATCTCATGACTCATATTAGCCAGAAACTGCTCTTTGGCTTTTTGGGCACTAATTAGCTCTTCCTGGTCTTTTTTTCGTTCTGAAATATCCCTGCAATCAAGGATTAGACCATCTATACCATCTTTAAACTTAAGATTGATGGAGTTAAATTCCAGATACTTATAAGTATCGTTCTCACATAGAAATTTAAATTCTATATTGGAGTTATAGGGATGAGACTTGCATATATCGAATGCTTCAATTACATAAGTCTTTTGCCTGGGGTGTATGTAATCAATAAAGTTTTGCCCGGTTAAGTCTTCATATCCAATAGTATTCTGGACAGATGGGTTGTGATATAAAATGTTTAAATTGAAATCTACCAGAAATATAATATCGGATCCATCTTCTACAACGTCTTTGTAGAATTTTTCCTGTTCAATGTATGTCTTTAGCTCATTATGCATCTTTTTTAGCATTTAAATGTCGATAAATAGTAGATTTTCCTATAGCTAAAATCTCAGCAACCTTCATAACATTATTGTTATACTTAGTAAGGTAATGGTCAATTATTTGAGCCTCGTAGTCTTTCAGGGTTTGCTCTTGTAAGGTGATGTTATTTTCCTGGTGAACACTTTTGAAAATAATATCATCAGCTTTAATCAGGTTATCCGTACACATTACCGCACTTAGCTCTATTATTGATTTGAGTTCTCTTACATTACCCGGATAATGATATTTAAGTAATTTTTCCTTTGCTTCTGAGGAGAGTTCGATCGCATCAAGCTTGTTTTCTTTACAGAATTCATCAAGAATTTTTAAAGAAATAATAATTATATCATTTCCTCTTTCTCTCAATGGAGGTATGTGAATAGGGAGTCCTAATAGTCTATAATACAAATCTTCACGGAAGTTGCCCTTCTTTACCTCTTCTGTAAGATCTCTATGGGTTGCTGCCACTATCCTTGGACTTACTTTAATGGTTTCATTGCCACCAATTCTGGTTATTTCTTTTTCCTGCAGAACCCTTAAGATTTTTGCTTGCATATTGATGTCCATTTCCCCAATTTCATCAAGAAAGACTGTTCCCTCATTAGCTTCCTCAAACTTTCCTATCCTACGGGAGGAGGCTCCTGTAAAAGCTCCTTTTTCATGTCCAAACAATTCACTTTCCAATAATTCATTGGGGATTGCAGCAATATTTACAGCTACGAACTTATGTTTTTTTCTCTCGGAGTGATAATGTACGGCTTTGGCAACCAGTTCCTTTCCAGTTCCTGTTTCCCCGGTAATAGAAACAATAATATTAGTTCTAATAGCTTTTTCAAGAAGGTTAAATACCTGTTTTATTGCAGGGCTGGAGCCTAAGATGCTTTTAGAAAAATCATATTTGGCACCAATTTCCTGTTTAAGAGCAGCCAACTCATTAATTAGCTTAATATTCTTGCTGGCATTATTGATGCTCATGAGAAGACGATCCTTGGTGTCTTCGTTTTTTGTTATATAATCATATGCACCAAGTTTTAGCAGTTCAACCGCAGTTGAAATATCATCCTGTCCTGAGACGATAATTACTTGTATATGAGAATCCGTTTGCTTTATTGCTTTTAGCACTTCATTTCCATCCATATCAGGTAGGGAGTAGTCTAAAGTGACAATGTTGGGCAGTTCGTGGAGTGCATTCAAGCACGATTTTCCATCAGTAAAGAACTTTACCTCTATCTCAGGATTAAGATCAAATACATATGTTAAAAACTTGGTATAAACCGGATCATCTTCAACTGCATAAATCTTTATTGGCGTATGATCAACCATGCCTTTTTTTATTTGTGAAAAAAAATAGGTTAGTAAATATAAAAGCAAATATTGATTATATTTATTAAAGTATTAAACAATATCTTTATACCTAAAAATTTTAACGCCATATGATACCAGAATATGAACCGCTAGATCAAGAAGAAAGAGATTTTATGTGCTCTTTACCAATTTATGTTTCGATTTTAATAGCAGGTGCTGATGGTAAAATTGATAACCATGAAATCAAGAAAGCGATCTCTTTAGCAAGTCTGAAGACAAAGAAAGAAAGGAGAGAATTAGTTGGTTATTACCAACAAGTAGCCAGGGACTTTGAGGATAAGCTTAAAATGATGATTGCTAACTTGCCTTCTGAAACAAAAAAAAGAGAAAAAATCCTAATTGAGGAAATTGGCAGGGCTAACGAAGTGTTTCCTAAAATGGATAAGAAATTTACCGTAAAACTATACTTAAGTCTCAAAGATCTTGCAAAGAGCATTGCGGAAGCTTCCGGAGGGGTATTTGGTTATATGAGTGTTGGTTACGAAGAATCTAGACTTATTGATCTGAAAATGATTAAGAAGCCTTCTAAGTGAGTTCACTAGGGAGTGTATCAATAAGTTTTATTGTCCCGGGCCGCATGGTTTTCTTAATGTGGCTTATTTATTTCATCGAGCTTCAATTCGGAATAGAATTATCCGTATTTGGTATTCTACCAAGAGAACTATTAGGGTTGATAGGGATTATCTTTTCACCTCTTATCCACGGCTCTGTTCTCCATCTGGTTTCTAATACCCTGCCTGTACTGCTTTTGGGTGTTACTTTATACTTCTTTTATGGCAATATAGCACGAGATGTTTTCCTGGTATGCTACTTTGGTACAGGATTACTGGTTTGGTTATTTGCCAGGACTTCATTTCATATTGGTGCCAGCGGATTAATCTATGGAATGGCAGCCTTCTTATTTGTTTCCGGTGTTGTGCGTACCGAGTTCCGATCTATCATTATAGCTATTGCAGTAGCTGTGATTTATGGCAGCCTGGTATATGGTATATTACCAACTATTCCCGGTATTAGTTGGGAGTCACATTTGTTCGGGGCACTGGTAGGAGGTACGATGGCCTACCTTTACCGTAATAGGGTTATTCGATAGGCCATCGCAATTGCTGAGGTTTATTCTTCGTGTACCTCGATACTTATAATCTTATCTCCCGGTTGAATTTCATCAACAATATCAACACCTTCTACTACTTTGCCAAAGCAGGTATGATTTCTATCCAGGTGCTGTGTGTTATCACGATTGTGGCAAACAAAAAACTGGCTTCCACCAGTATCTCGTCCGGCATGCGCCATTGAAAGAACACCCCGATCGTGGTACTGATTATCTCCGTCAAGTTCACATTTGATAGAATAACCAGGCCCACCGGCACCTGTGCCATCAGGGCATCCACCCTGGATAACAAAGCTTGGAATAACCCTATGAAAAGTCAGGCCATCATAGAATCCTTCTTTCGAAAGTTTGATAAAATTAGCGACAGTATTGGGTGCGTCCTCAGTATAGAACTGCACTTTCATTTTCCCCTTATCTGTGTTTATTGTTGC
The DNA here is from genome assembly GCA_039714715.1 of Bacteroidota bacterium. Taxonomy (GTDB): domain Bacteria; phylum Bacteroidota; class Bacteroidia; order Cytophagales; family Cyclobacteriaceae; genus S012-113. Next base: position 1,210 of record JBDLIU010000151.1, on the reverse strand, counting down.
GGTCTGCATGTTTACTTAATTCTTAATTATCAAATTTATTTTCAGGTGGCAAAACTATAAAAATGATTGCTTCAATGTGGCGTTTTGTCTTAAAAATTGATTGCTAAAATAATTAGTATTTGGAAAATAGTTATATTTAACAATCGGTAATTCAGGAAATTAATATGATTATATTAAAGTGTTAAATAAAGTATTATTAGTAAGCCGGGAATTTCTGGTCAGATAATTTAAATAGACAGTGGTTTAGTTATTTGACCAGCATGATTCTGCAAAAAGCTCTATTTCCTTTTCAAAATCTCCAGTGGATGATGAACTAATTTTAAGCACCAGACCATTGATCTTATTACCAGATAATAGTTGCGATAGATCTTGTGAAATAGCATTGTCAAGATCAATTGAGATTACCGGGATATTATCTGCAAGGGTCTGGCCGTCTTTGAACTTCAGGTATGGATATGCAGTACCGAGCGTATCTATTAATGATGAATAATTCGAAACATATATTGAGTTCAGTTTTAACTTGCTTAAGTGGTCAACCAATCCTGATTCAATGATCTCTTTTAAAAAGCTTTGAGTTACAAGCACCCCACGAACAGAAAGTTGAGGTGTGTCTTTGATTATCATTTTAGGTATAGTAAAAGAGATGTCATTCAGGTATGATTGATCCAGTATCTGTAGCAAACTTTGAATACCATAATATATACCGATTGGAGACGAGGCAGAAATCTTGATTTGGTTAGAGGTTATATCAAGTTTATAAGATTCCAATTCCTGACCTGATTGAACATCATTTAGAATCTCCAATTGAATTGACTGCGAATATTTCCTGGTTGAGAAAAGATCTGAAATCAATATTTCTGTATTAAAAATTTCTTCCAACTCATTCACAAGGTAGGTGGCGATTATTGAAGAAGACGAATCGCTTACATCGGCAATAACACGGAAGTTCTTATCGTATTGAATACTACCACTTCGCTTCAGGATTTTGTTTGGTGAAGGAATAATATTAATAACTTGATCTGGAGATTTATTGCCTTCTTTCTTACAAGATATTGTGAAAGCTAAAACTGCTACAAATAAAAGAAGTAATGGAGCTCGATTCATTAATTATTGAATTCTCAGTTATTTATTATTTTGTATTAATGGTTATCTCATCTACAAATAGCCATGCTTTTCCGCCAGCACCTTTATGCCAGTCCGGGCATTGACC
>JBDLIU010000150.1:0-10920 GCA_039714715.1 Bacteroidota bacterium | reverse complement strand
TCCTTCTAAAAGTGCTGTTCTTACCGGTTCCGGGGCACCTCTGTCCAGATAGTAGATAATAGGTTCTACCGGCTCATTAATCGCTGCTACAGGATCTTTTTTCTCTAACCTGTGCCTCGTGATAAATCTTTTTCTAACAGGTTTATCAATAGGTGTGGCATAATCCATATAAGACATAGCAAAATAGCCTGCTCTTGGGTCAAATTTTCTGGGTTTATAATTATTGTCCGGCAGTTTGATGAACGAATGATGTTGACGAACAGTAACTGCCTCAGGAGAAGGTGTAACACTTCTAATATAACCACCCTGCGGTTCGCCAGTAAAAGTTAATGTGGCTTCAAATTCTACATTTTCAGGGAAAGCCTTTATCTGATCCGGGTATAGTGCAGACCTTGTAAAATCTGGCCTATAGCTTCCCTGTTTAGATCTTTTTAACCTGCCTGAAACATTATGGGCATCTCGCATAAAAAAATCTGTGGCGTCAACCAGCACACCGTTTGCTTTTTCTTCATCGACAATAAATCCCCAGATAACCGACTGAGCAAAAGCCTGTTCTACCGCTCTTCGTTCATCCTGGTTATCTGAAACAGCCCGATAGTCATAATTCGGTTGGACAAGTAACACTTTTGGCCCGGTTCTAACAAACTTTACAACCTTTTTTCCTCCCAGCTGGCCTCTGTCCAGACCTATATCATTGGAGCCAATACCGGCAGTAAGTGAGCTCACATAAAGGAACTCTTCATCGAGTTTATCTATTAACAGGTAAATTTTATCCTGCTTTTCATCATAAAAGAAATTGAAGTAACCTTCATATTTCTTCATGCCTTCGGTTTTGCTTTTTTGAATGGAAGATTTTTTCCTTCCCTGAGAGTAACTTAAAGATGCTGACAGCATAAAAACTGCAACAATGGCCAGACTGAACGTTTTTAGTTTCATTATAAGTTAAGTAATAATAGTGAAGATCATACTACCCTAAACTTACAAAAACATAAGAGTAATTATGCGCTAAACATCACTACTGGTAAATTAAAATGCTAAATGGCAATTAATCCCAAAATAAAAAATCCTGATAACACGATAATCATGATACCAGGATAGTAAGTATTGTAATGAGTATTATTTATACCTCAAGATCTTTTTGATGCTTACTTACAAGTTTATTAGGAAATACCCATGGCGAAATGATGGCCAAAAACAAAAGTGTGTAAGTAATAATTACCATTATCATAACTATTCGATTTAGATGGAACTGCTAAAATGTGGAAAAATTTCCAAACATGAAAATCTGAACTAACTATTTGTCATCCTTAAATTTCTCAAATTTCGATTCTACATCTCTTTTTGGGAAATAGTTATTATTCACTTTTACATCTGCAGTCTCCAAATTTGGATCTAAAGTTATGTTTACAACTTCTTTATCTTTTGCAAACACCTTGGTTACTTCATTCTCATTCATTCGCCAGATTTCGGCAGGTATTCTTTCAATTTCTTTGGTGCCATCCTTGTAGGTCCACTCAATAATTAAAGGCATAACAAGCCCCCCCTTATTTCTGAATGTTACTTCATATAAGTTACGGTTGGCATTGGCTTGTCGAATAGCCTCATCATCAACCCTGTTCCTGAATTCGCGATATTGACCAGCCCTGGTATCATTGAGTTTAATGGTTTCATATCCACCTGAGAAATCTATATTATTCCCTTCCTCATCAACATTCTTATTTTCTATTTTCCCCTCTGCTTTTTTCTCAAAACTTTTCTCATCAGCAGCCACCTTATACCATTTTACATTAGACACTTCGATATCCACATAGTCTATGGTATAGAACCAGCCTCTCCAGAACCAATCCAGGTCAACTGCAGATGCATCTTCCATAGTGCGGAAAAAGTCTGCTGGCTCCGGATGTTTAAATGCCCACCGTCTTGCATATTCTTTAAATGCATAGTCAAATAATTCCGGGCCCATTACAGTTTCCCTAAGAATACTTAATGCAGCCGCTGGTTTTGCATAAGCATTATTGCCAAACTGGACTAGTTGTTCGGAGTTTGTCATAATTGGACGAATGTAATCCGGATTGCCTCGCATATAATGAACTATACTGGCTGCAGTACCTCTCCTGGCCGGCATTTCCGGATAATATTCCTTATTTGTAAGGGATTGAACAAAAGTATTAAGTCCTTCATCCATCCATGTCCACTGACGTTCATCAGAGTTAATAATCATCGGGAAAAAATTATGCCCTACTTCATGGACAATAACAGAAATCATCCCCCACTTTGTTCTTGGCTCAACCGTGCCATCTTCATTGGGACGGCCAAAGTTGAAGCAAATCATAGGATATTCCATACCAATGCTGGCGGCATGAACAGAAATCGCCACTGGATACGGATAATCGATTGTTCTTTTTGAATAGCCCGTCAATGTATTGGCAACTGCCCTTGTAGACTCTTCTTCCCACAATGGATTCCCTTCTTTGGGATAATATGACATCGCCAATGGCGTTTTATTGCCAATTTTTACTGCCATAGCATCCCAGATAAACTTCCTGGATGAGGCAAATGCAAAATCCCTCACATTTTCAGCCTTAAAATGCCATGTTCTGGTTTTTGCAGAAGGATTCTGCTCCCTTTCCTCAGCCTCTTTCTGTGTTACTATTATTACCGGCTTATCATATGTGTTTTTTGCTTTTTCAAATCTTCTAATTTGATCTTTAGTTAATACATCTTTTGGGTTTTGAAGTGAACCGGTAGCGCCAATTACATGATCGGAAGGTACTGTAATCTTAACATCAAAATTTCCAAAAGCCAGAGTAAACTCACCCCTGCCCAAAAACTGTTTGTTCTGCCAACCATAAACATCGCTATAAACAGCCATGCGTGGATAAAACTGCGCAATGGTATAAAGGGCATTGCCATCCTTAGGAAAAAACTCATAACCACTGCGGCCTCCTACTTCCATCCTGTCGTTTATATTATATGACCAGTCTATCTTAAAAGTAAACTGATCTCCCGTATTCATCGTTACCGGAATATCCACACGCATCATGGTTTTATTAATCGTATAGGGTAAAGTATTACCCTCAGTATCTGTAACAGCAGACACTTTAAACCCGCCATCGTAATCTTCAACGCCTGTAATTCTTTGCATACTTTTGGTCGACATTTCAGTATTCCTGATCGAGTTTTCATTGATTTTGGGAGAATTAGAGTCTTTGGCTCTCACATTCTGATCCAGCTGCACCCATAAGTAGGTCAAGGGATCTGGCGAATTATTAAAATAAGTTATAGTCTCAGAGCCTTGTAATGTATGCTTGTCATCATCAAGAACTAATTCCATGGTATAATCGGCCTGTTGTTGCCAATAATCTTTACCTGGTGCACCTGAGGCTGTTCTATATTCATTGGGTGTTGGCAAATCTGTTCCTAACTGCTCAAACTTACCTTGCCACTTTTGGCTAAAGCCAGTAAGGGAAATAAACAAAATGCCTACAAAAATTGTAAATTTTTTCATCATAGTATTTTTACCAAAACCTTGTTTCATACATCATAGTTAATGCAATTGCTGCCACGCCCGAAGAAATAACCATACGCCAATCACGCTTAGTAACACCTGCTATATCAACAAATACTAAAGAAGCAATTAAGAATATGGCAACAATTATTATCTGCCCAACTTCCAATCCTATATTAAATGCTAATAATTGAGTAATTATTGTTTCATCCTTTCCTAACAAACTGCGAAGGTAGTTGGAGAAGCCAAGGCCATGTATTAATCCGAAGAAAATTGCAAAATAGTAATTGATTTGCATCTTCATTGGCCGGCCAGATCCTTTTTTTCTAAACAAGTTAAAAAATGCAGTAAGAAAAATAGTAACCGGGATCAGAAATTCAATAAGATCAGAATTAAACCTGACTACCCTTAGGGTTGCTAACGCCAGCGTAATAGAGTGACCTATTGTAAACGCAGTAACCAGAATAATTACCTTCTTCCAGTCAGTTATTGTAAACAATGCAGTTAAAGCTATAACAAAAAGTATATGATCTGAAGCATCCCTGTCAAGAATATGCTCAAGACCCAAGATTAAAAACATTTTAAATTCTTCCACGATATTCAAATTTCGACAGCTTGCAATAATAATGCATAATTTTGAGTTGTTATTAACCGTTTACATAATGCCATAGAGATTCAAAATGCCAAGTTTAATATTATTAATTATAGCCTCGTTTATTATACACCCATTTCATGTGAGTGTATGTGATATAGAATTTAACAAAGAGGCTAAAGCTGTACAGGTGTCGCAAAGGATGTTTCTTGATGATCTTGAGGTTACTTTAAACAAAAAATATGGCACCACCCTTATTATCGATGACCTCGGAACTATTTCTCTTAGAGACTCTTTACTGGCAGACTACCTGGATGAAAACCTGGAAATTATTGTTGATGGTAAAGTTCGTTATGGTAAGTACCTGGGTAGCGAAATCGAAGAAGATGGGATGTGGTGTTATATTGAATTTGAAGGCATTAGAAAACTCAAATCAATTGAAATTACCAATACCGTTCTTATTGAAACATTCGATGATCAAGCCAATATAATTCATTTCAAAGCAGGTGAATTTGAAAAAAGCACGAAACTTGACAAACAAAGACATTTGGTGAAAATTACACCTGATGCATAAACCAATTTGCAGCAATATGTGTCTAACTTATATCAGTTGATAGAGTTTTTAATTATTTTTAATCCAGATATATATTATTTACTAACTGTTTCAATAACCTGATCGCATGAAATATATCCTGTTAATCTTTACATTATTAACATACCCCCTAATAGATGTCTATAGCCAGGATCAAACGGTGCCTGCTGATACCTTATATAGAATAGAATTAAATGATGGCAATGTGTTTTTTGGTAAGATTTTAGAGATTGACAACGAAGAAGTGGTTTTTAATAATGAAACACTAGGTACCATCACATTAAAAAGAAGTGTTATTGTTGAAATGGTGCAAATTGTGGATTCAGTAGTAACAAAGGAAACCATGTGGTACAGAGATCTTCAATCAGCCAGGTATTTCTTTGCCCCAAATGGATATGGGTTAAAAACAGGTGAGTCGTATTACCAGAATACGATGGTTATTGTAAATCAATTTAGTGGAGCCATAACAGATAATTTTTCGATTGGGGCAGGTATAGTTCCATTGTTTTTACTCGGTGGTGCTACCCCTGTCTGGATTACTCCAAAGCTTTCAATCCCTGTAGTTAAAGATAAAGTTAACCTGGGTGTTGGTTCAATGATTGGATATGTTGTAGGTGAAAGTTGGGGTTCTTCATTTGGTGTTGTTTATGGATCATCCACTTTTGGTAAATTAGATAAAAACCTAACAATTGGTGCAGGTTGGGTCTTTGCAGATGGAGAAACTTTAAATGCTCCCCTTATCAATATTTCAGGACTTGCCCGTTCCGGTAAGAAGTCTTATTTGATGATGGAAAATTATATTATTATACAAAATGGCGGTGAAATACTAACGCTTTCTATTCTTGGTGGAAGAAGTATGATCAACAAAGCAGCCATAGATTATGGCCTTTTAATTCCCATGTCCTCAGATTTTGGATTTATAGCTATCCCCTGGGTGGGTTTTACCATACCTTTTTCAAAAAACCACCAATAATTACTAAAACAGAAAATCAATTATTTCTTTTTTGTGCTTCTCAAATAAATAATCACCAAACTTCCGTAATGCCTCAAGGTTGTCGGGCTCTACACAATCCAGATTAGGATCTGCCTCGGGTGGCAATTCACCACCAATCCTCAGATACTGGTGCGACACATCAACTGATTCGAAAATTTGCCTGAGCTGAAAATCAACGGTATCAGACACCCCTGCCATCATCATTTCCATAGTTGGCTTTGTCCAGGCAGCAAGGCCCCAGTTCCTGGCTTCAAGATATGAGTACGAGTTATTTACATGCCCGGTTCCCAACGACAATAATTTCATGTCTTTTGCCATAATTTTTTTCCGCTTTGTGCTGAATTTATTTCTTATTTCTGCATAGGCACATAGAGCGGGATTATTGGCAAATATTCCCCCATCTATTAAAGGGTAGTGTATATCGGCATCTGATTTAACGTATGAGACCTCAAAGTAAGAAGGTGAAGCTGAAGTGGCCCTTGCCACGTCTTTTAAATAGAAATTATGCCCCGGCTTGTGGGCGTCATGCTGGGTAAAAAAATGAGCCTTCCTGCGCTCAATATCATAAGCTGTGATCAAAGAAGGTTTTAGTAAATCAGAAAGTTTTGCATCTTCAAAATAATCAATCAGGGCACTTTCCAATCCATCAACAGGGTATTTTTCATCCAGCAATCCCCCTGCTGATTTGATCTTGTAGAATAATGGAATAGCAAAAATATCATCACCTCGATCCATGTAAATATTCACAACCTCATTAGCATTATACTTGGGCCTGCCATTCTCCGGCATAAGGTAGGCACAAGCCAGAATACCACCTGTACTGGTTCCTGCTATCATATCAAAATGATCTGCTATTCTGTAATCAGGATCTTTATGCCTTTCTTGTAGGAGTTTCTCAATATGTGTGAGAATCTGCCCAGGGATAATCCCCCTGATACCTCCACCATCTATTGCCAGAATGATTTTCTTTTTTGCCATAATACATTTTAAATGCTAATTGGTCATGAAGATAGTCTACACTTTAATTTCTTCAAAATTGACAGGTAATAAATCATTTTCACTTAAAAATACAATAGCTAAAATCGGCTTTTATTGCTTATTAAGAATGATTCTAAAGAAAAATGCAAAAAACTTTTCAAGATGTTAAACTATTTTGATACCGATTTCGTTTATATAGGTGTACGAATTAGTACTTTCATAATTAGGTTAAGGTTAGGTTAAAATCAAGGGTTCCTGTCTCGCAGGAGCCCTGATTTTTTTTGTAAGGATTTAAAAAATTGAGATTACTCTAGCAAAAATCTAGCCTCGCTGGTTAATTTATTATTAGAAACCTTGACTACATACAATCCGCGTTTGACAAATTTAAGATTTAGATTGAGCCCTTCTTTGGTAATATTACTACTATACACTTTTTCTCCATAGATGCTCACAATCTCAATATCCATTGATTCGTTAATAGCATCTAAACTTGTTAAATAATCATCTAGCTGCTTTGGATTAGCAAATTCAATTGAAATTTCATCCGTAGCAGGATTCGGGCTAATAATTGTTTCAATTGGGCCTCCTCCGCCTTCTTCCACTGTTACATACATCCATCTTGCTCCACTATTACCGCAGACATTTTTTCTCCATACTTGCACGTAACCATCCCAAGCAAATTCACTTATGCCCACATGAACATAATTATATCCATCTCCACCTCCGTAACGAGTGAACCCACGAGGTGTTGTCCAGTCAAATGCACCGGAATAATGATATTGATCAGTAACGCTATAAAAGTAAAGGTTTGACGTATATACTGTTGACGGCCCAGATAAAATCCCAGTAACATGTTCGGGTTTACCCACCCAAACGTCTATGCTAATATTAATTTGGTCACATCCGTTATCAATTGTAGCAATTATTGTTCCTGTACCATGCAATGCATTGTTTTCTGCCCTGGTTGTAAATGTGTTTCCTGAACCGTTATCAATTGCAAAAAGATTTGTTGGAGAAACAGACCATGTTATAGTACTTCCTGAAGGTATTTCAGTAAGTTGAAATGTTGTATTAGTCGCACAAACAATCTCAGCCCCAGCAATTAAATTTCCTGCTCCTTGTGGGCTATATAATGACTGTATCCCTGCAATGTCATCCTCTCCTAGAAACCTATGGCTACCGTCATAAAATGCTAACATTAGAGATCCCGGAACAAGAGTATGGAATAATCCCAAAGCATGGCCAAGCTCATGCGCCATCACGGTAACTAAATCAATAGGTTGATTACCATTTGCTCTAAATGCATCTGTCCAATTTTCACTTTCATCAAGATGGACATCTCCTCCTTAGATACCACAAGTATTCCCTGGATCCGGTCCGCCCATATTATGCCCAAGTATACCATTTACTCCATCAAATGGGCCAAGACCTGGAGCACACGAACAGGATCACCATGAGCAAAATCATCAAACAAAATTACAATGTCAGCTTCAGCATGGGTACAAACTTCCAAAAACACTATATCTGCTTCATTTGACCAAATTTCCATCGCATCCCTAACTGCTAACTCTTCCGCATTCCCTGCAATGTCCGGTGTCCCATTTTGAAAAAAATAAGTAATAATTCTATGATCCCATTCACGACCCATTAAAACAAAATCAATACTAGGTTCTGAAGAATATAAACTTCTAATATTAGCATTAGCATCTATTGTCGGCCAATCATCATACCTAGCTAAATCCATTTTAATTTTGTCCTGACTATAAAGTGTAGTAGAGTTAAGTATTAATATTATTACACATATAATAAATTCTCTCAGTCTTTTCATTTCTAGATATAATTAATAGTTAAATCACTTAATTGCTTAATAGAATTTGTTTTGGAGTACAATAATAAATTTCACTTACTCCCTTTTCAAAATCATTGCAAGAATCTTTAAGTTCACCAGAGAATATTACTTTTTGTCCAAGAACTTTTAATGAATCATTTATGTTACAAACAATTATTATATCAGGCCCATCAAATGTTATGCTTTCCTCTCCTATTATCCCTTCTTCAGATACTATTACCCACAAATCTGGATATTGCTGACTTAATGTACTAATTCTTCCTTTAGCATTACTAGCGACCTTAATTGTCTGACGTTGTGAATTACATCCATTAAATTGACAAGGATCTTTAGTTTCATTATTACAAGAAATCGATAGGTATAATATTATTAGAAATTGAATTGTTTTCATAAAGTGAATTTTATTTATCATATATTCATTAACATTATCAAATTCACGTGGTGGTGTTATTATAACAGAAATTCAATATCATAAATGTACAAAAGAATTATTATTTCTAACGATTTAAATATCATATTATCTACTTATAAAATTTATTAATTAGAACATTAAAAAACATGCTGTATGTGGGATAATAACTAATTATAAATTCTCCTAATATTGGCAAATCTTATCTCAAGACCTTTTAGTAGTATTTTAAATTTCTTACTTTCTCCACTAATCAAACTCTTTTTAAGATTATCTTATAAGTAGCCTACATTTGCTCTCTTAATACAATTAAACATATGAAAAGATTTACTACGCTACTCCTGGCTTTTTTAATTGCCAGCAATCTTATTGCACAAAAGCAAATTACTGTTGAAGATTTCACCTCTCAAAATAAATTCAGCTCCAAATCTGTTAGAGGAATTCGTTGGATGAATGATGGCCAGTATTATAGTGCCTTAAAACAGAATAAGGTACTTAAGTATGATGTTACCACAGGAAATGAGGTTGAAACTATCATCGATGGGAACGAGCTTACTCCTTCAATAACGATTAGTGATTATGCATTCAGCAAGAATGAACAACAGGTGTTATTACTAACCGACAGAAAATCTATATACCGAAGGTCTTATACCGCCATTTATTACGTTTATAACCGGTCAAACAAAAAAATGGTAAAACTGGCCAGTGACCGTCAGGCTTACGGCACATTCTCACCGGATGGCGGCAAGGTAGCCTTTACGCGAGACAATAATCTCTTTTATGTTGATTTGGCTGACATGAAAGAAGTTCAATTAACTAATGATGGTAAATTCAATCACATTATCAATGGGAGCACCGATTGGGTTTACGAAGAAGAACTATATCTCACTAAAGCCTTCTTTTGGTCACCCGACAGTAAAAAAATTGCCTTTTACAGGTTTGATGAAAGCCATGTGAAAGAATATAATATGCAGGTTTGGCACGAAGGGCAATTATATCCTGAAGACTACCGGTATAAATACCCAAAAGCAGGTGAGGATAATTCTGTGGTTGAAATAAAGATCTTTAATCTGGGTGATAAGAAAACAATAAGCGTGGATATAGGTAAAGAGAAAGATATCTATATCCCAAGAGTTCAATGGACCAAAGATCCAAGCGTGCTTTCAGTGAGAAGATTGAATAGACATCAGAATAAAATGGATATTCTTCATGCAGATGCATCTACAGGTAAATCAAGGCTTATTCTCTCTGATGAATCTGACACCTATGTCGATGTGGAAACCCTTTTATATCTTAAAGACGGCAAACACCTGTTGTTAACAAGTGAAATAAGTGGTTATAAACACATTTTCTTATTTACTATTGAAGGCAAGTTTGTAAGACAAATAACCCAGGGAGACTGGGAAGTTTCCGACTTTGTAGGAATTGATCAGAGCACAAAAAAACCTGTTATTTATTACACATCGAGGGAGAAATCTCCTTTGGAAAGGCATTTTTACAGCATAGATATAAAGGGTAAAAAGAAAAAGGTGCTCTCTATTCATGAGGGCATGAGCCGTGTTAATATGAGTAATGATTTCAAATATTACCTTAACTATAACAGTAGTAATACATCCCCGAATAAAGTTGAGCTCTACAGTACAAAAGGTAATACTTTAATTAAATTGTTGGAGTCAAATCAGGCGTTGGTCGAAACACATAAGGAATATGGTATCGTAGATAAAGAGTTCTTTACTTTTAAAACAGTCGATGGTACTGTATTAAATGGTTATATGCTCAAGCCTTCAAAGATGGATGAAGGGAAGAAATATCCGGTTTTGATGAACCAGTACTCGGGACCAGGCTCGCAAAGTGTGAGCAATTCGTTTGGCGGCAACTACTGGCACCAGATGCTGGTTCAGAAAGGATATATTATTGTGACCATTGATGGCAGGGGCACAGGTGCCCGCGGAGCGCAGTTTAAGAAACAAACATACAAGCAACTAGGTAAACTGGAAG
>JBDLIU010000149.1:0-10946 GCA_039714715.1 Bacteroidota bacterium | reverse complement strand
ATATCTCCTGCTAGAGCTGGTGATTCATCAATATAATAAAACCGAAATGAAGCCTCGGTCATTTCGTTACCAACAAGATCTCGTACACCTTTAACTGTTATTGAATTAATAACCGGAAGTTGATTATCAAATGTTAGTTCAACACTGCTATCTGCAGGAGTTACCTGAATAGGTTGGTATTGCTCATTCAGCAAATAATTAGAGAATACGGTCACACTCTCAGAATCTATTTCTTCATTAAATTGAACCTGAATCCCGGTTGATGATCCGGCATACACTGTATCAACCTCTGGCGAATCGGTATCTACATAAGGATCCCCCGTAACAATAAAATCATCAAAATAAAATTTTGTTGACCTTGTTGATGTATAAGTACAGCTTACACCAAAATATGCAGAAGATTTGTAGGTGTCATCTACAACCGAGCCCTCTGCTACCCACTCTGTTTCTGATACAAGGATTGACGATAGGCTCCATGTGCCTGTAGCGGATCTTGTCACCAAAACAGACACCTCCACACTAGAGAGATCAAGCCTCGAATCTATCCCATTAATGATTTCAACCGCAACCAAACCATCCTGCCTGTAAAGACTGACTTCATCTTCGGTATTGCCCAGCTTAACAAAATACCCGTTTAATGAGCCTGTTAAATCAGAATTATCTGCAATAAGATAAACTTTCGCATAATTATTCGATGAAGGATTAAACTCCATTCTCACCGTAAATTGCCAGGATGCACTGTTTAGAACATCAGAATTGGTAGATAAATATGATATCGCCGAAACAGCAGGTGCGTTCAGTTTCAATTCATTATTCTCAACCAGGAAATCAGTTGCATTCCCGTTCCACGATGGATTTGTGATGAAATCCCCATCAGAAAAATTGTCATACCATTGCGAAAAACCAGCCTGCCAAACTAACAACAAGGAAATCAGAATTCCTGTTGCTTTCATTCGCATATTTATTTACAGGCACAAGATACTTATTATCAGATTATTAAAGTTTGAATTTAACTTTTTTATAAAATCCTGTGTATTAGCTTTGCGCCTTCAATTAAACTAATAACACCAAAATAGTAAATCCCAGTAAATTTTAAGCATCATGGTAGTAGCAATTGTAGGCGCAACAGGACTTGTAGGTACTGAAATGCTAAAGGTTATGGAAGAGTTTTCTTTTCCCGCAGATTCTATCTTACCCGTAGCTTCTTCTTCATCAATTGGAAAAGAAGTTAAGTTTAATGGCAAAACATACAAGGTAATAGGCATGGATGATGCCATTGCTCAAAAACCAGATATTGCCATTTTCTCTGCTGGTGGTGGAATTTCGTTAGAATTCGCCCCCAAATTCGCTGAAGCAGGAACAACGGTTGTGGATAACTCATCAGCCTGGAGGATGAATCCCGACAATAAACTGATTGTACCTGAAATAAATGGAGACACTCTAACAGCAGAAGATAAGATCATTGCCAATCCGAATTGCTCAACCATACAAATGGTGCTGGCACTTAAGGAGCTGCACGCTAAGTATCGCATGAAGCGAATTGTTGTTTCTACCTACCAGTCGGTTACGGGAACCGGCAAAGATGCCGTAGATCAACTTATGGCAGAGCGCAAGGGCGAGGAAGCCAATATGGTTTACAATTACCCTATTGACATGAATGCCATTCCGCATATTGATGTATTCCTTGATAACGGTTACTCCAAAGAGGAAATGAAAATGGTTAATGAAACCAGGAAGATCTTTGGTGACGACTCTATCCGAGTAACGGCCACCACGGTTAGATTACCAATCATGGGTGGACACGCGGAGTCTGTGAATGTAGAGTTTCATGAAACTCCGACCGTTGAGGAGGCCAGAGAACTTATTGCAAGCACGCAGGGTGTTGTACTTCAGGATGACCTTTCTAAAAATATTTATCCGATGCCTTTGTACGCAAAAGATAAAAATGAGGTGTTCGTGGGTCGGGTAAGGATGGATGAATCACAACCAAATACCTTAAATTTATGGGTGGTTGCCGATAACCTTAGAAAAGGTGCAGCTACGAATGCGGTGCAAATCGCAGAGTACCTGGCAGAAAACGATTTGGTGTAACCTGATTTCACTCGAATTGAGAGGTTACTAAATAAATCGGACCTATTTTGGTGAAATAATATAATAGTTCGTGATTCTTGGAGCCTTAGTGTCTTGGTGGCAAGGAAATAGAGCCACTAAGTCTCTAAGACACAAAGATTCACAAAGTTTCACATACTAAATGAAAAAGCATATCCTTCTTGAAGAAAAGGTGCAAGCCTTTATTCTTACCCATAAGGACGATGATCCGGCTGCACTTATGCTGCAACGGGAGAAATATCCTGATTGGCCGTTCAAGGAGGTTGTTGATCAAATAATCTCCAGACGAAAAGCGGAGAAGAAGCTGCCCTTATGGTATAAAACTAAAGGCATTCTTTATCCTGTCCCGGTATCTATTGAGCAAAGTTCATCTGAAGCAACTGCTGCTTATAAGGCAGGTCTGTTTAACGGAAAAAAAGCCGCAGATCTTACCGGTGGTTTGGGTGTTGATAGCTATTATTTAGCTCATAATTTCGAACAGCTCACCTATGTAGAGCAAAAAGAAACCCTGGCAGAAATAGCAACACATAATTTTGATGTGCTCGGACAAAATAATGTTGAAATAGTTAATTCAACCGCAGAAGAATTCCTTCTGAAGGCTGAAGAGAAATATGATCTGATATATATCGACCCTGATCGTAGGCCAGATCAAAAAAGAGTTGTTGGTTTTTCAGACAGTACTCCCGATTTACTTGAGCTGCTGCCAAAACTTATGTCATTATCCGAAAACATCCTGATAAAAGCATCTCCAATGATGGATATCCGGTTAGCACTGGAGCAACTAAGAGATGTTGGTAAAGTGATTATCCTGGCGATCGATAATGAAGTAAAAGAACTTTTGTTTCATGTTGGAGGTGATACTACGGCCACCACAATCAGGTGTGTTAACATTAACAAAGGACAAGAAGATGTGTTGGAATATAATCTTGATGACAATTCTCAGGAATTTTGTAAGATCTCTCTCCTGTCTAATTACCTTTATGAACCCAATGCTGCTATCATGAAAGCCGGTGCTTTTAATCATCTTTGTAAGTCGTATTTCGTAAAGAAACTACACCCTAATACTCACCTTTTCACTTCGGATAAGCACATTGTGGATATCCCGGGAAGAAAATTTAAGGTAATCGGAAGCTGTGCCTATAAAAAAAGTGCCATACAACAGTTGCTTAAAGGAAACAAAGCCAATATCAGTGTGCGTAACTTTGTAGATACTCCGGAACAGGTGAAGAAAAAACTGGGATTACAAGATGGGGGAGACCAATACCTGTTTGGCTATAGGGATAATGAGAATAAGTTGCGGGTTGCTGTTTGTGAGAGGGTGTAAATAGGTAGAGTCCTCTATTTAAACCTATACCTTGTCAATCTTTTATCTCCTGATTTACTAAGATTCCCCATTTCTACAGCAGTTTTTAAATCACGACTTGCAGTTGCTGATGAAATTTCTTTATTGTGCCTTAAATAATCTTTTCTCGAAAACTCTTTATTGCCGATAATTATTTTAAACCACTCAATTCTATCTATGTCTTTAACTGTTAAATTTTGTGTATTTAACAAATCTTCCAAAGCCATGTGTATTATTTCTAGCATAAACTCAATAAAACTTGTTGATTTGCCTTCGCTGTCTGATTTCCTTAATACAGAATAATAATCTTGTTGTCTTTCTTTTACTAAACTTTCGATAGGTAAAAACTCAAACACCGGTGAGTACTCTTTTAGAATCATGGTTTGCCAAAGTCTTCCTACCCTTCCATTTCCATCAATGAACGGATGAATAAACTCAAGCTCGTAATGAAAAACACAACTTTTTATTAATAATAGATCATCATCTGTTTCTAAATAATCGAACAGATCTTTCATTAAAGGATAAACCCTATCTCCCGGTGGGGCAATATGTGCAATATTCTCCCCCTTAATAATTCCTACTGAAGTCTTCCTTATTTGTCCGGGGGCCTCTAATAGTCCTTTCATTAAGATTTCATGAGCAGAACATAATGACGCTAACTTAAAAGTGTTAAACGTATCAAGTTTTGAATAAACTTTAATAGCATTTTTAGCTTCAAGTATTTCTTTTTTAGGAGCCAGTACTCTTTTATTGTTAATTAAATCTGTAATTTGTTCTACACTAAGTGTATTTCCTTCTATTTCAAGTGACGATTGAATTGTTTTAATCCTATTTTTCTTCCGTAGCTCAGTCGGTGGTTTTATAATGCGAGCTGTTTTGATTTCTCCAATTTGCTCTGCTATTAAAGAAATTAAACCTAAAGTTTTTCCCGTTATTTCATAAGGTGGTTTCATATCTTCTTTATGTTGATACTATCATTTGATAGTATCAAAAATATAAAAAATTGTCAATTTTACAATAAGCATTCGCTGGAATCAAACTTATCAAAATCTGTTAGAAAACTGGGATTAAAAGATGGTGGATAACAATATTGTTTGCTTTTAAGAACAAGAGAATAAGCTACAGGTTGCAATTTGTAACCGTGTCCAGGAAATGAATAATCCCATTAAGAGATAAGTTTTGGGGATCATCTGTTGTAACAAGAAATTTCTTTCACAATACTCCCGGTATTAACCGCTTGGTCTGGTTCATATATTCAATATACTCCTCTCCAAATTGATCCCTCATCATTTTTTCCTCCCTCCATATCCTGAAGAAATAGAATGGAATCTGTACCACAATGAATGAATAACCGGCAATCCAGTTATGTAAAATTAAGATTTGTGCCACCGCCCATATTAGATGAGCTGTGTACATGGGGTGCCTGATATATTTAAACACTCCTTCTGTAATTAGTTTATGTTCTGGCCTGATGGCAACAACGGGTGTCCAGTTTCTACCCAGATCATAGTGTGATCTCCACAACATCCATATTGCGAAGAAAAAGAATACTACTCCCAACCAACCCAGCCATTCCGGTAGCGTATAATTGGCAAAATCTAACCATGAGCTTAGCACATAGACAATGGGTATGGTCATTCCAACACCATTGATTAATAAAAGTGTGATCTCTAATTTGCTTTTATCTTGGGTTTCAACTTCCTGCCTAAGGTATTTTTTCTCAAAGTACTTTCTTACCACCACCGCAATCAGCAGTTGAATAAAATATACGATTTTGAAGACACCATTGAACATCCTGGTCTTAAATTTTCCTATTGTGTTTTACGCCAGGTTGGTAAAAATGTTTGATAATTATTTATGATATACGTCAATTGATTAACCTGGATTTCATTTCGGTAAATACGTTTTCCTGTAGTTGAATATCCTTTGCGGTAACATTATCCCTTAAATCAAGCCGGGTGAAAACATGAAAATCAGAATCGAGCAGCTCTATATCTATCTTTTTGCCAGAAGTCGTTTCCATCCCATTGTATATCAACACTGCACTTACGGGATCTGCTGTGGGGTCTCGCTCTGATTTATATAGTTTCAGATAGGTTTCTTCAGGAAGAGTAATACCTTTTTCCAGGTCTTTTCTTACCAGGTTGATCAAAGTTAGTAGCTCTCTGAGTGTTTCTTGCGGACGGTAATGATACCAATAAGGCTCTTCCTCCGGCGAATTTCCAGAAGTAATATAGCCCAGCATAGGTCCTACAAGATTAGCAAGAGAGAGTGTCTTATTGGAAGGAATTACTATCGGATCTATCAGAAATATGTTTCGAGGTATTACCTTGTCGTTGAAATAACCACTTGAAACCAACTCTACCAACAATGCTCCACCTGTGGATGACCCGGCAAAACTTATATTGGAGAATCCTGCGTTTACCAGAGCATCGTATTCATCAAGGATGCTCTGCTTCCAATCCTGCCAGGTTGCCTCCTTAAAATCCTGATAGGTGCGGCCATGGCCTCCCAGTAAAACGCGACTTATTAAAATGCTGCTATCAGAGTCATTCCAATCAAAGAATTCCGACCATTCAAAAGTAGAAGCACTATAGCCATGACATAATATGATAACCGGTGTTGCCTTTTGAATGTCATCCGGGGTAGGTAAAGATTCAGAAACCAGGTAGGAACCGGGATCGTAAAGAGAGGCATCAAATATAATATCCCCATCAAGCATATCATCTGTAATCTCAGGCATTTTATCACAGGACAAAATAAGGACCAGGGCAAGAAGTATTATTGGGTATTTCATTTTTTCAATATTTTATAGCCAACTGAAAACTGATAAAACAAAGGATATAAAGTGCCCGGTCCGCTAACGCCATCTCCGGTAATAAAATTATATCCGAAAGAAGTCATGATGCTTATTTGTTCATTAACAGGGTAATTAATTCCTGGTTCCAGAGAAACTAGCAAAGAATTATTGGGTAAATCATTAAAGATATCTGATTCGTAATCTGCATGAAATAATCCAAAATTCAGATCAATAAAAGGTTTTAGTTTTTTTTCTTTCCTGAAGAGATAGTTCCCGAAAAGCATCAGGTTATCCTGCTTAACAGCATTAGTTCCAATGGCTGATCCAAAACGACTGCTCACATATTTTAAACCGACTGCCGTTTTGCCAGACATAAATCCATTTATGTGATAGGTAAAGAAAATCCCATTTTCAAGGTAAAGGTTCACCCCTTTCTGTACACGAACTCCAGCCGTAAATTCTTTTTGTGCCTCTGCTTTAAAAAATGTACAAAAAATAAGAAATATTAATATAAAATATTCTCGTGCTTTCATCTGCAATAGTTTTTCCGGATATTAATAATAACATTTAACCCCGGCCATAAAATTAGTAATCTTCAGGGTATTAATTTGCGATAATAGACCACATTATTCAAATCCTTACAGGATCCGTGTTTCCAGAACCTCATATTTATCTTTTCTAAAACACGCACAGAGGCTGTGTTTTCGGCAGCAACCCGTCCAATTATTTCATCTAACCCAAGCTCATTAAAACCAAATGCCAGTGTGGCCATAGCGGCCTCGGTTGCATACCCTTTGTTCCAGTGTTTTCTGAAAAACCTGAAACCAATGTCGGTAAAATCTTCTTCATTTAACTTCAGTCCACACCAACCAATAAATTCATTCTCCGGCTTAAGCAGTACAGCCCATCGGCCATATCCATTTTTCCTGTAATCAGAGTAATTCTTTAAAAACCCTCTAACAGCCTCAACTGAATCAAACGGAGGGTCTCCTGTGTATTTGATTACTTCCGGGTTAGAGTTCAACTCAAACATGGGCTTAGCATCTGAAGGTTCGAACTCTCTTAAAATAAGTCTGCCTGTTTCCAATATCATGTTTTTTGCTTGCTGATTTTGTTATAACATCAAACTATCCAGATACTTTTCGTCACGCACAATGGCATTTTTCTCATGCTTCTTTAATTTAAGTAGCTCTTCGGCAGGTAATTCAACTCTTGTGTCGGCATAGTTAATTTTTAAATTGGGGAAAATCCTTTTAAATATCATCCTTGCTCTTTTCATATGAAAATCTGAAGTAACCAGTAGAAGTTCCTGTACTTTATGTTTTTCCTGTACTGCTTTGGCCATAATGGCATCTTCAATTGTAAATTTGCTTGGCACTAACTCCAAAAACGCTGAGTCTGGTATTCCCTTTGATATTAAATACGCTTTTGTGTATTCAGCGTGAGGCTTTTTCGTATTGTTGAAATGCTCTCCCATACCACCGGTACATATGATTTTGTATTCGGGATGTTTTTTAAACTCCTCTACAGCTTTGTCGCACCTTGATTGGGCAATAGTAGAAAGATTCCCTTGCTCATCGTTGGGTGATCCTAACACTATTATTACTCTGAGTGCTTTCTTCATTTTATCACATCCAGGTAAGCTTGAATTCCGGGATTTTCTAACAGAACCTCTTCTGCAGACAACACTTTGGTTTCAACAATTGTTATTTGATTTTCTTTTATTTGATTAAGTATTTCAAACCTCTCAAGGCGTTTCAATACAAAAAGATTGTCGGCCAGAATATGGTACCTCAATTTTTTGATACCCACATTCGCTGCCACAATATTCAATATTGAAAATAGCATTCGACCCATGCCTTTTTTCTGGTAAGAATCCACGATGGCTATGGCTATTTCAGCGATATCCGGATCGCTTTTTAACCTTACAAATCGTCCTATACCAACAGGTTTGGGCACGGTGCCGGATACATCTTGAATGCCCCAGGCAACATGATTTATGCCATCAACCTCAGTAAAATACTTTAACTGTTTAATGGTGAGTTTGCTTCTTACGGCAAAAAAGCGGAGGTATTTCGACCTTTCAGAAAGCTCGCCAAAACCCTTCCTGATTAAATCTTTATCGGATGGGTATATAGGTCTTGTGTGAAATTGTATTCCATCCGAAGTAAAATAAAATTCTGATGTTTGGTTCATCCCTGTTTGGCTATTGATAGGCCTAAATTACTTCATAAATTCAAGCAAAGTATTCTATCAGCTTGCTTATTGCCAATGAAATCAATGAAATACTCAAATAAAGACGGATCACCTTAAGCCTATTCTGGGTATCTTCCCACCATAGCACCCACCAGGGCTTGTATAGTCCTATTAATAAGAAAACAATGGACGCAACCGATGCCCATTTGAAGAACATGGCCAGTGTCATATTTTTAGAAAATATTATAAGGTTCGTTTGATTTCTCTTATCTCGTACGACTCTACCACATCACCAACCTTAAGGTCGTTGAAACTTTTAATGCTCAGTCCACACTCATAGCCGTTTTTCACCTCCTGAACATCTTCTTTAAATCGCTTAAGCTGTCCTATTTCTCCTGTATAGACAACAATACCTTCTCGAATTATTCGAATATTATTGGCTCGCTTTATTATACCATCGGTAACCATACAACCAGCAACCGTTCCCACTTTAGAAATCTTAAATATATCCCTGATATCCACATTACCAACAATCACTTCTTCCTCTTCAGGTGCCAGCATACCCTCCATCGCATCTTTCACATCATTGATGGCATCGTAAATTACAGAGTAAAGCCTTATTTCCACATCTTCATTTTCTGCCAGTGCTTTGGCGCCTGCAGAAGGACGTACCTGGAAACCAATAATTACAGCATCAGAGGCGGTAGCTAACAACACATCAGATTCTGATATCTGGCCAACTCCTTTGTGAACCACGTTAACCTGTACCTCATCGGTCGACAGCTTCAATAATGAATCTGATAGCGCTTCAATAGAACCGTCTACATCACCTTTTACGATAACATTCAATTCCTGGAATGATCCGATAGCCAACCTTCGGCCAATTTCATCAAGTGTGATATGTTTTTTGGTTCTGATGCTCTGTTCACGACTCAACTGTTCTCGTTTTGCAGCCATTTCTCGTGCTTCACGGTCAGTTTCCATTACATTAAAGGAATCTCCTGCCTGAGCTGCTCCATCAAGGCCCAGCATTAGAACTGGTGTTGATGGTCCTGCTGTCTTCAATTTCTCACCCCTGTGGTTAAACATGGCTTTCACTTTACCATGATGCGATCCAGCCAGCAAGACATCTCCTATTTTTAATGTACCCGTCTGAACCATAATGGTGGTAACATAACCACGTCCCTTATCAAGCTCTGATTCAATAACAGATCCTACAGCGGGTCTATCAGAATTTGCCTTTAGTTCAAGCATTTCTGTTTCAAGCAGTACCTTTTCCAGCAATTCGTCAATACCTTCACCTGTTTTTGCAGATACTTCCTGTGACTGATACTTACCTCCCCAATCTTCAACCAAAATATTAATCTTGGAGAGTTCCTCCTTGATCTTTTCTACATTGGCATTAGGGCGGTCAATTTTATTAATGGCAAATATCATGGGCACACCTGCCACCTGTGCATGGTTAATCGCCTCCTTGGTTTGAGGCATCACGTTATCATCGGCAGCAACCACAATAATTACCACATCTGTAATTTTAGCTCCACGAGCACGCATTGCTGTAAACGCTTCGTGTCCCGGAGTATCCAGGAAAGCAATCTTTTCCCCTTTACTGGTCTCTACATCGTAGGCGCCAATATGCTGGGTAATTCCTCCTGCTTCACCTTCCGTTACACGTGATTCTCTGATATAATCGAGCAAAGATGTTTTACCGTGGTCAACGTGCCCCATGATAGTTACAATCGGAGCTCTTGGTGTAAGATCTTCATCGGAATCCATAACCTCTTCAACCGCCATTTCTTCTTCTGCACTGGAAAAGTCAACACTATAGCCAAACTCATCTGCTATTACGGTAATAGCTTCCGCGTCCAGCCGTTGGTTAATCGAAACAAACATGCCAAGCGACATACAGGTAGAAATCACCTCATTAACCGACACATCCATTAACGATGCCAGGTCGTTGGCAGAAATAAATTCAGGGACTTTCAGGTTCTTAACCTCTGCTGCCTCCTGCTGTTCCTGCTTTTCTTTAGCACTGGCAATAGCAGACCTTTTCTCTTTTCTATATTTAGCACCTGCGGTTTTCTTGCCACCGCCACTAAGCTTGGCAAGCGTTGCTTTGATTTGCTCTTGAATTTCCTTATCTGAAGGTTCTTCTTTCTTGGCCCTCCTTCTCTGTCTTTCTGTTAAAGGCTTATGATGCTTTTTAAATTCTCTTTTCTTTTCTCCCTGTGAGGCTATGCGCTTGCGAGGCCTTTTCTTTTTATCCTTAGCGATATCAGATGAAGCAACCGGTTTTGCTTTTTTCTCGGGTGCTGTTGGTAAATCTATCTTGCCAACAACCTTCAACCCCTTAAGCTTACCTGCTTTAGCGCCAACAACTTCCTTTGATTCTTCTTTTTTCTCTTCCTTTGGCTCTTCTTTTGACTCCTTTGTCTTTTTCGGTTTTTCTTCTGCTACCGGTGTTTCTTTGTTCTCCTCTTTCTTCTCTTCTTTTTTCTC
>JBDLIU010000148.1:0-10960 GCA_039714715.1 Bacteroidota bacterium | reverse complement strand
AAGAGTATAAGGCGAATTGTAATGGACATTACGTTGGCGTATCCAAAAGATAGAGCAATTGCCCATTGGGATTACATGGATAAAATAAATATTCTGCGTGTTGGCGGGGCCAATGGCAAAAAGATGAATATTGAAATTGGAAGAATGCTGACACCATATGGAAGTAATTTCAAAGAAGACTGGCAATATACATGGCAGGTCGATGTTACAGATTTCTCGTCATTTCTTCGCGATAGTGTTGAAATAGAATATATTCATACCGGCTATGAATCTCCTGATCTGGGATGGGATTTAACTGTTAGTTTTAAGATTGATTTGGGAGACCCTGTAACAAATTATTTGTCATATCAAAAATTGTGGATTGGAGGATTTCAGTATGGCAATCCTGAAGATGATATAGAGAATTATTTAATCCCTACAGAAATAGAAAGAACGGAAGGTGGTGCCCTGGGCAGAATAAGAATTCAGCATACAGGGCATGGAATGGATCGTCCAAGTGGATGTAGCGAGTTTTGCTCCAGATGGAGAGAAGTTATTGTAGATGGTAAGGTTATTGATCATAGAGATATGTGGAAAGATTGTGGGGATAACCCACTTTACCCTCAAGGTGGAACATGGATTTTTGATCGTGCTTACTGGTGCCCGGGAGATTTGCAAAAACCCGATATTTTTAATTTCCCCCTAACCAAATCCAGTCATACTATTGACCTGAATATGGAACCGTTTACGGCAACCAATATAAAACAACCCCGAGAGGAAATTGCCAGCTATTTCTTTCAGTTTTCAGAACCACTACAATCTCATGATGTTAGAATTGAAGAAATTATTGCTCCCAATAATCTGGATAATTATAACAGGTATAATCCTGTTTGTTTTACTCCTCAAATTAGAATCCGTAACCTTGGAAAAGAAAATCTTAAATCTCTTATTATAAAATACGGGACAGAGGGTTTTAAGAAAATGACTTATAAATGGAAAGGTAACCTGCCATTTTATAGTGAAGCAACAATTCTGCTACCTGGTGAGATTTCTGAATCTGATAAACTCAATACATTCTCTGTGGTTTTATCTAAGCCAAACGGTAAAAAGGATGAATGGAAGGAAGACAATAAAATGACATCGGAATTCTATAATGCGCCCAAAATCCCTTCCTCTGTGGTAGTGGAGTTCCTGACCAATAATGAACCCGAACAAAATGCTCTGTTTATTTTGAATAGCAAAAACGATACTATTTATTTGAAATCACCGGAAATGCTTGAGCCCGCTACCAATTATATCGACACACTTAAACTAGTAGAGGGAAAATATAACCTGGTCTTAACAGATTCAAAGGGTGATGGCCTGGAATTTTGGTTTCAGCCAGAATCAGGGTATGGCCGTCTGCGGCTAAAAGACCTGGAAGGTAATATCGTTCATCTATTTGAAAGTGACTGTGGAAACGGACAATTTTACAGCTTTATTGCAAACGATGATATAGAGATTGACACAACTGTTGAGCAGGTTTCTGTTAATATATTCCCTCGTATGGTAACAGATTATCTTACGATCTATACAACTACGAACAAAATATCAACCTTAAAAGTGAAAATTACTAAGGATGGTGAATATATTGAACAACATGAATATACCAACATTAAAGATTCTGTGACCGGAATGGATGTCAGACATTTGGAAAAAGGCAGATATGTTATGGAGATTTACCTCAATGACGAGCATAAAATGAACAGACGCTTTAATAAGAGATAGCTTCCTTCGGCTACGCTCAGGAAGCTTTAATTGAGAACAGAGCTGTTAATATCGCTAAGCTTGCAGAATGTAAAAATGAAACTCACTCTAAAAATTATAAGAAGTTACCTAAACAATGACTGAAAAACGCCCAAAGTTGTCTGAGCGAAGCCGAAGACAACTAGTCCTAAACCAGTACAAAGGCAAAGAAGAGTTGCTTTCGCTTTATGCCGTGTTGCTTAATGTTATCAGTAAACTGGGTGATGATATTGAGATATCTCCCAGGGAGGATATGGTCGTGCTGCGGGTAAAAAAAGAGTTTGTCTATATCATTCCAGATACTAACACAAATATGATAGTCGGGTTGAATATAGATGACAAAGAACCGGAAGTGCGACTAGAGCCCCCTGGTCCACTTGGAACAATTTGTACTCACCGCATTCAGCTAGCTGATATCTCTGATGTGGATGATGAGGTGGTTGGCTATATTAGGGAAGCGTATGAGGGATCAAAATAATAACTACAAATAAGATTTTAGCCTACCAAAATGACACCAAATCCACAAGACGGCCGCCTTAGAAAAAACATCCGTACAGGATATTACGTTGAGATTGTGCAAAAGCATCATCAGCGTACGGGTGAGTTAACTGAGGGGGTAGTTAAACGAATACTCACAAAATCTGAGAGCCACCCACATGGCATAAAGGTGATGCTGGATACCAGAGAAGTAGGCAGGGTGAAGAGGGTGCTGGAAGAGTAAGAGAAATTAAAACAGGCTAGTAAAGTGATATGATTTTCTGTAATTTTAATGTCAACAAACCATTAAAAAGCTATGCGTATCTCATACATCCTCCCCGTTTTGGCAATCAGTGTTTTATTCATGGCATGTAATCCCGGAGAAAATAAACCACCCCGTCCCAACATCCTCTTTATCATGTCGGATGATCACGCCTACCAGGCTATAAGCGCATATGATAATACTCTGTTACAAACCCCCAATATCGACAGGCTGGCAGAGGAAGGCATGCTGTTCACCAACGCTTGTGTAACCAACTCTATTTGTGCGCCTTCGAGAGCCACCATTCTTACAGGCAAGCATAGCCACATTAATGGCAAGATAGACAACCGAACACCTTTCGATACCACCCAGGTAACTTTCCCCCAGTTGTTCCAACAAGCCGGCTACCAGACTGCGATGTATGGTAAACTACATTTTGGCAACAATCCCAAAGGTGTGGATGATTTCATGATCCTTCCCGGACAAGGCAAGTATATCAATCCTAAGTTTATCACACCCAATGGAGATACAACCATAACAGGATATGTAACAGATATTATCACCGACCTTACTATTAAATGGCTGGAAGAGAAGCGAAATCCCGAGAAGCCGTTCCTGATGATGTACCTGCACAAAGCTCCACACAGACCCTGGTGGCCTAGTCCGGAAAAGTTTAAGGAGTTCACAAAAAAAACCTTTCCAGAACCAGCAACATTATTTGACGACTATTCCAACAGGGGAGCAGCTGCAAAATCTGCAGAGATGAACATCTTAAATCATATGATGTATGGCCACGATATGAAGATTTACCCTGAAACCATGGCAGAAATGGGCACTGTCGAACCTGAGGTGGGTGAGATTGCCAATTATTTTAAGTACAGTTCTTACGCTCGTGGCAATGAAGAGCAAAAAGCCCAATATAAACCAACCCTGGATTCCATCAACAACTGGTTTAAGGAGAATTGGCCATCATTAAATGATGAAGAAAAAATGAAATGGAAATACCAGCGCTATATGCAGGATTACCTAGGATGTATTTCTTCTGTTGATGACAATGTTGGTAGGGTGCTCGACTACCTCGATGAATCAGGCCTGGCTGAAAACACGATAGTTATCTACACCTCTGATCAGGGATTCTACCTGGGTGAGCACGGTTGGTTCGATAAGCGGTTTATCTATAATGAATCCTTCAAAACCCCTTTACTGATCAGATGGCCCAATGAGATTAATCCGGGAATAACCAATGAAGAAATGGTTCAAAACCTTGACTTCGCACAAACTTTTCTTGAAATAGCAGGTATAGCCGCACCTGAAGATATGCAGGGCGAAAGCCTTGTACCTTTACTGAAAGGGGAAAATGATAAATGGACACGCCATGCAGTCTATTACCATTATTATGAATACCCGGCAGTTCACATGGTAAAACGGCACTATGGTATTGTAACCAAAGAATATAAACTGGTTCACTTCTATAATGATGTAGATGAATGGGAGTTATATGATCGGGAAAAAGACCCTTATGAAGTGAACAATGTCTATGATGATCCGGCGTATGCAAACACTGTAGAAGTCCTGCATGAACAATTAACCAAGATGCGTAAGTATTATGAAGATTCAGAAGAGCTTGATCAACACTATATCGATATCTCCAAACCATAAAGTTACTACTATCTGACTACTGAATTCACCCCATTTTTCAGTTATTCGTAGTTTGATTTAATTTTACTGAGATATTCATCTAATTGACATATTATGCATTACTCTTCTTACCTTTTTATTTCAATTATGGGCTTGTTCTTTATTAGTTGTGCCCATGAAGATCCCTCATCAAATCGCCCCAACATCCTCTTTATCATGTCGGATGATCATGCCTACCAGGCGATTAGCAGCTATGATGGGAGTCTTAATAAAACTCCCAATATTGATAGACTGGCTCAGGAAGGCATGCTGTTTCAACAAAGTTTTGTTACCAATTCAATATGTGCACCGAGCAGGGCAGTTATGCTCACGGGGAAATACAGTCACATCAATGGTACGATTGATAACCGAACTACTTTTGATGGGAATCAAACGAATTTTGTAAAATTACTTAATGAGGCGGGTTATTCAACTGCCATTGTGGGTAAGTGGCATCTCAGGAGCGAGCCAACTGGTTTTGATTACTGGAACATTCTTCCGGGACAAGGACAGTATTATAACCCCGATTTTATCGAGATGGGTGAAAAGAAACGTGTTGAAGGTTATGTTACTAACCTAACAACAGACTTCGCACTTGATTGGTTAGATGGTAGAGATAAAGAAAAACCCTTCTGCTTGCTACTACATCATAAAGCTCCCCATCGTAACTGGATGCCTGAAGCTAAATATTTAACAAAATACGATGATGTTCAAATTCCAGAACCTGAAACACTTTTTGACAACTATGAAACACGTGGGAGGTCTGCTTATGAACAAACCATGGAAATTGATGATGACCTGTATATTGATGATGATTTAAAAGTGCCCGTCTATCCGGAAGATGATCATTTAAAAAGGGAAAAAATAAGTAACGATAGCTGGGGGAGTATCTATACCCGCATGAACGAAGAACAAAAACTGAAATGGGATGCAGCTTATGGGCCTAAAAATGATGAGTTCAAGAAAAGCAAGCTTGAAGGAGAAGAGTTAGCCAGGTGGAAATACCAAAGATATATAAAAGATTATCTCCGTTGTATAGCGTCTGTGGATGACAATATAGGAAGAGTGATTGATTATCTAAAAGAGAACAATCTTTATGAGAACACAGTAATTGTATATACCTCAGACCAGGGATTCTACCTTGGTGAACACGGCTGGTTTGATAAACGATTTATGTATGAGCAATCTCATAAAACCCCCTTTATTATAAAAGCACCAGACGGGAAAATGAATGTAGTTAATAAGGAAGACATGATTGTTAATATTGACTACGCTCCAACATTCTTAGATTATGCAGGTGTTCTAATTCCGGAGGATATGCAGGGAAAATCCCTAAGGCCAGTCTTAAATGGTGAAACACCTCCTGACTGGCGTACTTCTGTGTATTATCACTATTTCGAATATCCTGCAGAACATGGTGTTAAAAGGCATTACGGCATTCGAAATTCAAGATATAAGTTGATTCATTTTTATTATGATGTGGATGAGTGGGAGTTTTATGATTTGGAAAAGGACCCGAACGAAATCCAAAATGTATATTTTGACCCAGCTTATCAATCAATAATTAGTGAATTAAAGGAAGAGCTGCAATACCTTAGAGAACAATACCAGGATACAGACGAAAAGGAATATCTTCCAAAAGGACCCACTGCAATTAACCATAAAGGAGTGGGCAGTAAAGTTTCTTTTAAATTTCCTTACAATGAAAAATACCCTGGTAAAAGCCCAAACACATTGCTTGATGGTTGGCACGCAGATAATAAAACCATATCTATTGATCGAACTATATGGCAGGGTTTTGAAAAAAATGATATGGTGGCCACAATCGATCTAGGTGGTGAAGTCGAAATAAACAGTATCAGTGCTGGGTTCCTACATAATATTGAGTCATGGATTTTCTCTCCTGATGAAGTAGTATTCTATGTTTCTGAAGACAAAATTAATTTTGAGAAAATGGGTTCTATTGCTAGAAAGGTGGAAGTAGACTTTCAAGGCATAAAGCGCGTAGAATACGAATTAAAATTAAAATCACTTAAAACCCGGTATTTTAAAATTCATGCTAAGAATGTGGGTGTTTGTCCCAGCTGGCACAAGGGTGCAGGCAATCCTGCCTGGTTATTTGCTGATGAGATTGTAATTAATTAAGGCCTCTAAACTTTATACAGACGGTTTTATCATCCTAAATTTTTTGGCTAACTTGAGCACTCACGAAATTCTTCACCATGAAAAGAATACTAAGCACCATTTTGCTCGCTCTTGTTACAATTGCCGGATATACACAAGGCACTCAATTATTACGTCAACCTACGATTTCTGCAGATAATATTGTTTTTGTCTATGCCAATGATTTATGGCAGGTATCACGGGACGGAGGCAATGCCACTCGTCTTACTTCTAATGAAGGAGCAGAATCTCTTCCTCATTTCTCTCCTGATGGAAAGCAAATAGCATTCTCTGCCCAATATGGGGGTAATACTGATGTTTATATAATGCCATCAACTGGTGGTATGCCTACACGTCTAACATGGCATCCTTATGCAGATTTTGTTCAAGGGTGGACTCCTGATGGTAAGGTTATATTCAGGTCAGGACGTGAGTCACGTCCAACCCAAACCAATAAACTTTATACCGTAGGTATAGATGGTGCCCTTCCAACTTCATTACCTGTACCCAGAGCAGCTTATGGTGAAATGAGTACAGATGGAAAATATCTTGCCTATGTTCCAATTACAGGCTGGGATCCTGAATGGCGCAACTACCGGGGTGGACAGGCTATGCCCATTTGGATTGTTGATCTAGAAACAAAAGAGTTAGTTCGTACTCCTCAACCTGACAAAGAACGACATCTTGACCCTGTATGGTATGATGGCATAGTATATTTTCTTTCAGAGCAGGATTATGCCAGCAATATATGGTCATTTGATCCTAATTCTAAAGAGAGTAAGCAAGTTACCTTCCACAAGCAATTCGATGTAAAAAGCCTCGATGCAACATCTGACGCCATTGTTTACGAGTATGGAGGATATCTTCATCTTCTTGATCCTGATAATGGTACAACCAAACAATTAGATATCGCTGTTGTGGGTGATTTGAACTATGGGATGGAGCGTTGGGAAGAGGCTCCTGCAAATCGATTAACAAATGCTCGTCTTTCAAACACTGGCCAACGTGCCATATTTGAATATCGGGGAGAGATATTTACCGTACCCAAAGAAAATGGTTCATGGCGAAATCTTACCAACTCATCGGGAGTAGCTAATCGAACTCCTGTTTGGTCAACAAAAGGGGATAAAGTAGCTTGGTTTTCTGATGAAAGTGGTGAATACCAATTGGTAACCGCAGATCAGAATGGGCAAAATCTTAGAACTTATCCTTTGCCTAATCATACATTTTATTATACTCCGGAATGGTCTAATAATGGCAAGCATATCTCCTACACCGATACAGACTACAATATTTGGTTTATCAATCTCAATTCTGGCATAGTAAAAATGGTTGATACCGATCGTTATGCACACCCTAACCGTACACTCAATCCGGTTTGGTCTCCTGATTCTAAATGGATAGCCTATGCCAAACAACTGGATAGTCATTTTAAAGCAATCTTTGCTTATAATATTACAACGGGACAGAAGCTACAACTTACTGATGGTATGGCAGATGCCATTAGTCCTCAGTGGGATGCTAATGGTAAATATTTATACTTTCTGGCCAGTACAGATTACGGGCTTGCCTCAGGTTGGCTCGATATGAGTTCTTATGATCCAACTACTACCCGGGCATTGTATGCTATTCTACTTGCAAAAGACACAAAATCACCCCATATGTTGGAGAGTGATGAAGAAAAGAAGGTAGAAAACCCCAAACCGGAAGAGTCAAAGAAGAAATCAAAAAAGGGCAAGAAAGAGGAACCGAAAGAAAATGATAAGGTTTCCGTACAAATTGATATGGATAATATTGCCAGAAGAATTGTGGCCTTACAATCAAAAACAGGAAACTTTGTGGCACTTGAGGCTGGACCTAAAGAGTCCGTGTTTTATGCTGAAGTAAAACCCGGAGTATCTGGATTAGTTATTCAAAAATTTGACACCAAAAAGCTTAAAGCCAAAGAATTCGTAAAAGGAGTAAATAGCTTTACTGTTTCTGCTGATCGTAGTCATGTGCTTTATCGTAAGGGAAGCAGTTGGGAAATCGTTGAGTCTAAGGCACCTCCCAAAATGGGTGAGAACAATTTAAAGCTTGGACTCAAATTTAAAGTGGATCCACAAGCAGAATATAAACAAATATTTAGGGAGGGTTGGCGCTATATGCGAGACTTTTTATATGTTGACAATGTACACGGTGCCCCATGGGATGATGTTTGGGCCTGGTATTCACCATGGATTGATCATGTGCGTCATCGTACCGATCTTAATTATGTAGTAGATATCATGAGCGGAGAGGTAGCTGTCGGTCACTCCTATGTTCGCGGTGGTGATATGCCTGATGTTGATAATGTTCCTATTGGATTGTTGGGGGCAGATTTGATAGTAGCAAACGGGAAAATTCAAATTAAGAAAATATACAATGGTGAATCATGGAATCCCTCGCTGAAGGCTCCACTACATGTAAATGGTATTGAGGTTAAGGAAGGAGACTATATTCTGTCAGTAAACAACAATCCATTAGATGCTAAAACAAATCCATTTAGCTTATTTGAAGAAACAGCTGGTCGCCAGGTTCGTCTGGGTATTAGCTCAACTCCTAACGGACCAACAAAGGAAGTAGTGGTAAAACCCATTGCCAATGACAGGAGCTTAAGGAGTTTTGATTGGATTGAAGGCAATCGCAGGAAGGTAGATGAGCTCTCGGGAGGTAAGCTGGCCTATGTATATTTACCTAATACCGGTGGAGGAGGCTTTACCAATTTCAATCGATATTATTTTGCTCAACAGGATAAAAAAGGGGTGATAATAGATGAGCGTAATAATGGCGGTGGATCGGCTGCTGATTATATGATTGATGTAATGAATAGAAAGCTTTTTGGTTATTTCAATAGCAAGGCTGGAGATAATCGCCCATGGACAACACCAATTTCCGGTATTTGGGGGCCCAAAGTGATGATCATAAACGAACGTGCTGGTTCCGGGGGAGACTTACTCCCATACATGTTTAAAGAGGCAAATCTTGGTCCATTAGTAGGCACAAGAACCTGGGGAGGCCTTGTAGGCACCTGGGATACACCTCCATTTATTGATGGTGGCCGAATGGTAGCACCTCGTGGTGGCTTCTTTGATGCTGATGGCAAGTGGGCTGTTGAAGGAGAAGGGATTTCTCCGGATATTGAAGTAATACAAGAACCAAAGCTTGTTATGGAGGGCCGAGATCCTCAACTTGAAAAATCTGTTGAAGAAGCTATGCGCTTATTAGAAAAGGAAGAATTTTTTATGAAACCTGAACCCGAAGCACCAATTCGCTCAATTAGGCCAAAAGGATTTAAGAAGTAAAAGTTACATATTATCAATAAATAAGGAAATTTAAATCTCAACCAAATTATGAAAGCCCCCGTCACATTAACTAGCTTTTTACTACTAATCTTAATCTCCTGCAATCCACAACCTGAAGCTCCTCAAAAGGAAATTCCAAAGCAGGTTTATTCATCGAATTACCAGCCGCCCGTTTTTACCCAAACTAACCGGGCAGATAAGGTAAAAGAAGTAACACAGGAAGTGCATGCCTTAATTGAAGATCATATGGCCGAACGAAAGATTCCCGGTGTTGCCTATGGTATTGTATTAGATGGAGAGCTGGTTATTTCATCTGCCACAGGTTTAATAGACATTGAAAATGAAGTTTCAGCTACAACCACTTCGGCCTTTCGAATTGCTTCCATGTCAAAAAGTTTTACTGCTATGGCTATTCTTAAATTACGTGATGAAGGAAAGCTTTCATTAGACGATCCGGCTGTGAATTATATACCTGAGATGGCAAAGCTTAATTACCTTACCAGTGATGCCCCAATAATAAAAATCGTAAACCTGCTTACTATGACGGCAGGCTTTCCTGAGGATAATCCCTGGGGCGATCGTCAGCTGCATGAGCCAGATCAAATGCTTATGGATCTAATTTCAAGTGGAGTTTCCTTTTCAACTGTTACCGCCTACCAGTATGAATACAGCAACACTGGCTATGCACTGCTAGGGAATATTATTTCACGTATATCCGGTGTGCCATACCAGCAATATATTACAGAGAATATTTTCCAGCCCCTGGGCATGAACCATACCTATTGGGAATATGAGAATGTGCCTAAAGAAACACTTGTATTGGGTTATCGATGGGAAGATGAACAATGGAAAAGTGAGCCAATTCTCCATGATGGTGCCTTTGGTGCCATGGGAGGGTTGATTACCACCATAGAAGATTTTAGTAAATATGTAAACCTTCATTTGTCGGCCTGGCCGTCCAGAAGTGAGGCCGATACAGGCCCGGTTAAACGAAGCTCACTGCGCGAAATGCATAATCCGCAGTTCAGTAGACTATATGCAAATGCCTCTAATTATAATGATGAACCCTGTGCTGTTATACTAGGTTATGGTTATGGTTTGCGTAGATCTGAAGATTGCAACGGCCTGCGTCAGGTAGGTCATGGTGGGGCACTGCCTGGCTATGGTAGTAATTATGTTTTTTATCCGGAATATGGCCTTGGCATTATGGCCTTTGGCAATCTTACCTATACAGGGCCCTATCCTTTGCGTAAGATTGAGCAACTTCTTTTTGATAAGGTGGGTTTAGAACCAA